>JAJYXU010000061.1 GCA_021801605.1 Bacteroidota bacterium | reverse complement strand
GAGATAGAAGACATTGGCTTTAATTTCTTCGGGGGTAATTTCAGTGTTGTGGATTTTGTTCTGCGCTTGAATTGATAATACAAACAGAATTACTAAAAGAACGGAAAGTCGTTTCATTATTTTCCTCTGATAAGTTTGAATAACGCCGTTAAAATAAATTATTCGGGAACGTGAACCAAGAAATAATCTCTGGCAGTTCTACCAATTTCTGTGGCTTGGAGAATTATCATATGCAGGTCAGTTGTGCTTTCGTCCTCAGCTCCGGCTTCTATAATAGCTAAATCGGAATTCTTTGCGTGCTTGACCAACGATTCACAATATGCTGTATCGCCGCCGTAGCAGATAGATTTACTATCATAAATAAATTTAAAACCAAGAGAGGGTACAAGTGAAGAATTTTTTCCATCATCAGAAAGTTCACGGTGATTTACCTTGAACGGTTTGACGGATACAGAATTGCGGTTAAAACTTTTTAAATTTTCAATCGGCTTGAGATTTATTTGGTAGGATAGTTCTTTACCGTAAACTTTTATGAATGCGTGATAAATGCTTTCAATCTCTTTACATCCTTTCGGATAAAAAATATTTAGAGCGCTTTTCTTTCTCATAACGGAAAGATATGTAAGCAAAGACCATACACCGCCGACATGATCGTGATGACCGTGGCTGATAAAAATATCCGATACTTTTAATATTGTAACAGCACCTACATCTTTATTCAGATCGCGTAAAATTCCGTCGCCGGGATCAACAATAAATGTTGCTTTGTCTGTAGTGATAAGAATTCCGGTTGCAATGTTTGGAATGGATGCGTAGATCTTTATAAAGAAATCATCTTTACGCCAGATGAGCGGATATTTTAAGTAATCATTTTTTTTTCATCTTAGATCACAAATTGAGCAACAATTCCGCCAATGAGAAAAGCAGTAATCCAGGTTCCAAACCAAATTATCATTCCTTCTTTCCAGCCGCGTTCTTTAAGCATAACAACAAACGCTGCAATACAGGGCACAAAAAGAGTAATAGTTATTATTGCTACGGTTTTTTGCATCACCGTTAAACTCATATGAAAAAGTCCTGCCGCACCAAAATCTCTTCTTACCATTCCCATCACAAAAGCATTAGCCGCTTCTTTAGGGAGTTTTAACCAGTTTGTTGTGAAAGGAGCCAATAGATTTTGCCAGACCTGAAGTATTCCGGAAATATCCATCAGTCCAACTGCAAGAGCCCCGATGAAAAACCAGAAACTTGCTTCTTTCATAAATCCAAAACTTCTGAAAAAAGTTTTTTTCAGAACGTTTCTCATTCTTGGAAAGCCAATCATAGGAAGATCAATTAGAAGGGGGGAGCTTTCACCCGGAAGCATTTTATTCAAAATTGTTGAAAGAGTGATAAGTACTGTAAAGATCACGGAAACATAGAGTATCATCGGTCCAAAGCCTGCACCGCTTAGCAATGCGGCTATAACCGCAAGCTGTGCAGAACATGGAATTACAAATTGAAGAATTGCTGTTACAATTGATTTCTCTCTTTCTGAACCGAGCAGACGTGTTGTAATGTTTGCCATGGTTATGCAGCCAAATCCGAGCATAATAGGAATAACTGCGCGCCCGTTTAAACCGATTTTATTAAATGAACGGTCCAACATTGTTGCAAGCCGCGGTAGGTAACCGCTGTCTTCCAGCATTGCCATAACAAAATAAAATCCAATTACGAGCGGGAGAAGTAAGAATAGCAAATAAGTAACCGTCATAGTAACAACGCCAAACTCACCAAAGAATAGTTTTGCGATTGGATTACTAAAATGAAAATCCGATTGAGCTCCGGCTTGCTTTGAGAATAATTCAAACTCATTTTTTAATTGTGTGTTGCTGTTAATACCGGAAGGAAATTTAAATAATCTTTGATTCACCGGGTTTCCATTATTGTCGTGAACTACAACGTCAATATCAACAGGTGTAAAATCACCAACAAAAGATTTTGCGTTATATTCAAAAAACTCTTTGCCAATTTTATTTTCTGTAAAATTAACAATACGTTGAGAAACGATATCACCAATAAAAAAATAAACTATGACAAGCATAACAAACAATATTGGTATTCCGGTTTTGGGATTCAGAGAATAACGACCGAACAAATTGAAAATTTCTCCTTTTTTGGAGTCTTCATGTTCTACAACATCAATAATTTCATTTACCCGATTTCTTCTGCCGATATAAATTTTTTCCCGTTCGTTTGCGGTACCATTAGTAATGTTATGCTTCTGGGCGATTGATTCATCGCCTTCTAAAATTAAAAGTGAATCGCATTGCGGAATTGATTTTGCCATTACTTGCTGAAGTATAAAATGCAGATCAAGTTCTTGCTTTCCGGTCCTGGCTTTCTCAATCGCTTCGCCAATTTTATCAAATCCAATTTTATCTACAGCGGCAGTTTCATAAACTTCAACACCCAATAATTCGGAAAGTTTTTGCGTATCAATTTTAATTTTTCTCTTTTTCAACTCATCGCTAAAGTTAAGAAGCACAGAAACTTTCTTTCCCATATCTATTAACTGGAGCGTAAGAAAAAGATCACGATCGAGGTTAAGAGCATTAACTACATTAAGTATAACGTCGGCAGAAAGTATTATATCACGTGCGACTTTCTCTTCATCGTTGAATGAACCAACTCCATAAATGCCGGGAGTATCAAAAACATCTTTTCCCTTATAATTGCTTTTTGTAATTGAGACCGTAGTGCCCGGAAAGTTTGAAACATCAACGTACATTCCGCTCATGTAATTGAAGATGCAAGACTTGCCTACATTGGGGTTTCCCACAAGAACCACTTTCTGTGTGGAATTGGTTTCTTCTTCAACTAGAAGTGAGGAAGTTATTTTATCGCTGTCAAGCTTAAGTATATTATCAAATTTCATAACAATCGCTTTACTGAAGAATAATATTAATTTTTTTAGCTAGATCAAAACCGAGTGCAATTTGCTGACGATTTTTTTGTACTACAATTGTTCCGCCGGGAAGCCGTTCTATACATATTAAAGTGTCGCCTTCGGAAATACCGAGACGGATTAACTGAGACTTTATATCTCCGCTCGGAAGTTTTAGAATTGTAATCGGGTTTCCTTTTCTAGCTTGATCTAATGTGCTATTTAGCATTTTTATTCTGCTGGCAATTTGCATTTGTGCACTTGCCGAAAATATTGAATGAATATCCGCTTGCATCAAATCCAATTTCTTCAGAGATCGTTTTTACTATTTTCTGAATCTTCGGCTCTGAAAACTCTTTAATTGCGCCGCAGTTTGTACAGATCAAATGATCATGACTTGTTTTGTTGATGTTCGATTCGTAGCGTGTTTTATTTTCACCAAAATTTCTTTTTAAAAGAATACCACATTGCGCTAACAATTCAATAGTATTATAAACAGTCGCCCGTGAGATATTAGAGTGACTTGTTTTCATGCTGATATAAAGTTCATCGGCGCCAAAGTGACCTTCATAATCTATCGCATGATCGAGAACCTCAAATCTTTCCGGCGTAATCCGATTGTCGCCTCTTTTTAGAAAGCGGTGAAACTCCTCGTGTGCATCTTCTCTTTTCATCTTAGAAATTAACCACTATTTAGATTTAGTCTTCATAAAGATAGAAAGATTTATTCATATGTTGCAACAATTCCATCAACTTTTTATTGCCGGAATCCTTTCTTTAATCTTAGTGATGAATAAGCTATTTTTAATACGCAATTAGACTCATTTCATTTTAATTGAACTTTTCAATCATACATAGAGGTTTATATGTCAAAGACATTCGAAGTTATAGAACGAGTTGGAGTTTCAACCGAAAGTATTGCACAAGCAGTTAAAGATGTTGTTCTTGAAGCTCATGCCGAAAAAAAAGTCGGCTGGTTTGAAGTTATTGAACAACGCGGCAGAGTTACTTCTGAAGACAAAGTGGAATTCCAAATCAAAGTTCGAATTGGTCGAAAACTTAAAGACTAATATCAGGAAAGGAGAATTATATGTTGTTAAAGTTAGGCGATGTTGCACCAAACTTTACCTTGAAGGACACAAATAACGAATCTGTTACCCTAAGTGATTTCAAAGGGAAAAGTAATGTTGTTCTTTTATTTTTTCCAGCGGTTGGTACAGGCGTTTGTGAAAAAGAATTATGTTCAACAAGAGATAGTATGAAAGATTATGAAGGATTAAACGCTCAAGTTTTTGCAGTGAGTGTTGATAGTCCATTCTCTCAAAAATTGTGGGTTGATAAGCATAGATTTAATTTTCCATTACTAAGCGACTTCAATAAAGAAGTTGCCCCGGCATACGGTGCATTCTATGATTTATGGCTGCCTGGAAAGTGGGATCTTAAAGGTGTTGCCAAACGAGCAGCTTTTGTAATTGATAAAAACGGCTTTCTGCGGTATATAGAAGTTTTAGAAAATGCCGGCGAAGAGCCGAATTATAATGCAATTCAAGAAACGCTGAAAACATTATTGTAATTATTTTTGTTTGTTCTCTGCGGAGGTTGTCCAAAAAGTAATAATATTTTTAAGAATAGCACACGGATAACGCAGATTAAACGGATTTTCACAGATTTTTAATTTAAAAATTACTTTTTGGTCACCCTCTTTCTTTTTTTGAATAGGAACTACAGGTGTCAACAAACCGTTTAGCTCACATAAATAGATGGAGAAATAAAAAATGTTAGAAGCTGACAAGAAAGCCCCGGCATTTTCACTTCAAGATGGAAATGGAAAGAAAGTTTCTTTGAGCGATTTTAAGGGAAAGAAAGTCGTTCTCTATTTTTACCCCAAAGATATGACTTCCGGCTGTACTCAGGAGGCATGCGATTTCCGTGACGCTCTTCCTAACTTTCGAAAAATTAAAGCTGCCGTGCTGGGGGTTAGTATTGATTCAACTGCATCTCATAAAAAATTTGCCGATAAATATGACTTGCCGTTCACATTGCTTAGCGATGAGAAAAAAGAAGTTGTTGAAAAATACGGTGTGTGGAAAGAGAAGAGTATGTATGGTAAAAAATATATGGGAATAGAGCGCACTACTTTTATTATTGATGAAGCGGGAAAAATCCAAAACATTTTTCCGAAAGTTAAAATTGCCGGTCATGTTAATGAAGTAATGCAAGCACTAAAGGGGAATAAATGATTTTTGTAACCCGTCGTGAAGTTTTCAGTTCGTCTCATCGTATTTATAATCCAAATTTTTCTAATAGCGAGAACGAACGGATTTTTGGAAAATGCAGTAATCCAAACGGACACGGACATAACTACACTTTAGAAGTTATGATTGCCGGCGAAGTTGACCCGCAAACTGGTTATGTAATTGATCTTAAACTTCTTAAAGAGATCATTATAAAAAATGTGATTCAAAAAGTTGACCACAAAAATCTTAACCTCGATGTTAATTTCTTGAAAGGGAAAATTCCTACTACGGAAAATATTTGTGTAGAAATTTGGAATCAGCTGATTGATAAAATTCCTTCCGGAAAACTTTACTCAATAAAACTTTACGAAACAGAAAATAACTATGTTGAATATAAAGGCAAGGAATAGCCGTGAACTACGAAGTGATTGAAAAATGTGTAAAAAATCTTCTTAAAGAAATTGGCGAAGACCCTGATAGGGAAGGATTGAAAAGAACTCCTAACAGAGTGGCGACTGCTTATGAATTTCTTACACAAGGATATAAGCAGGACATCAAAGAGATTCTTAATGGCGCCATTTTTAATGAAAAATATGATGAGATGGTAATTGTGAAGGACATTGATTTTTATAGTATGTGCGAACATCACCTTCTTCCATTTTATGGCAAGGTACACGTTGCATATATACCGGACGGCAAAATTGTTGGCTTAAGCAAGATTCCGCGCATAGTAGATGTTTTTGCACAGCGATTACAAGTTCAGGAAAGAATGACTCAAGAGATTGCCAATACAATTGATAATTTTGTAAAACCGCGCGGTGTTGCGGTTGTTGTTGAAGCTTATCATATGTGTATGATGATGCGCGGTGTTCAAAAACAAAATTCTATTACAACTACCAGCGCTATGCATGGTATTTTTACTGAAGATGCACGGACAAGAAATGAATTCTTAAAACTCATTTCGCGAGAGCGAATTTGATGAATGATAAAAAAAATGCTGTCTGGATTACAGGCGCAAGTTCCGGAATTGGCAGAGCTCTTTCGAGCGAGTTCGCGAAAAATGGATTTTTTGTTTTGGGAACAGCAAGAAGAAAAGATCTGTTAGATGAATTAAAATCTTCATTAGGTGAGTCTAGAGATAACTTTGAAGGACACCAACTTGATATTTCCAATTTCAAATCATTAAATGAATTCTACAGTAAGATTCCTTCTAATTACCAGATTGATTGCCTTATAAATAATGCAGGCGCCACCTCTTTCAAAAATGCGATTGATAATTCAATAGAAGAAATTGAGAATATTATTCAGGTAAATCTTCTCGGTTCTATTTTTGCAATTAAATCCGTCCTTCCGGAAATGATTGAAAGAAAATCCGGAACTATTATAAGTATACTATCTGTCGTTACTCGAAAAATTTTTACTGCAAGCAGTGCTTACTCCGCTTCTAAATCCGGGCTGTATGCTTATACAAACGTTTTACGTGAAGAAGTACGCGATAAAAATATACGTGTTATAAATGTATTGCCAGGCGCAACGGCAACAGCAATTTGGCCGGATGGTGCACTTAAAAAATATTCAAATAGAATGATGAGCGTCAATGATATTGCTAATCTGATTTTCCGGGTTTATTCGGAAAAGAGTAATCTCGTTTCTGAAGAACTCGTTCTTCGCCCCATCAAAGGTGATTTATAATCTGAAGTAATTGCACCGTTAGTGAGCGGAGCTATTTTCGCGTTGGTTTTGGTAATGCTTGGCGGTTTATCAAAAGGATTTAGAAAAGTTTAGAAGACGATAATTGTTCTTAAATATATCTTTGTAGAATTTTATAAAAAACCCTCGATAAAGTTAACGAGGGTTTTTATGTTTATCATAAACTATTTCACTGCATTCCACCTTTATTAGACATGCCTCTTCTTTGTTCGTTCATCATTCCATGACCTTTTCTGCCCATCCATTTGTTAATGCCGGCTTTAATTCTATTTTTCATCATTCCAGGATCGGTCATTCGTGAAAGATGTTTAGTAAAGATAGCTTTCTGATCATCGTTGAGCATTTTGTAAACATCTATCCAATGCTTTGTAGCTGAGTACTTAATATCACCTTGCAGTTTACTGTTATCATCGGTGAGTTGTAAAATTTTCTTCTCATCAATATTTCCGTCATCAATCATTTTTTTTAACTCAAGACGATTCTTCTGAATTTTGGCGCGAATGTCAATTACTCCTTGTTGATGTTGATACTTTAAGTCGTTGAACTTTTTCTCCTGCTCAGGGGTGAGTTTTAGTAACTCCTTTAAGCGGTCGCATCTCGGGCCAAATTGTAGATCATCTTCTGTTGGTTGTGAGAAGATCGAAAGATTACCAAGAAGCAGCACACTTAGAATTAATACACTTAGCTTTTTCATATATACCTCTTTTTATTATGATGAAATATTTTCTTTTCATTATTTTGACACAGGCATTAAGCCGAGGGTTTAATTTTTTCGTTAAACCCTTTGAGAATAACATGTGTCTATTATATGAAACATAGTATGGGAACAGTGCAGGATAACGACTTTGAACTTATTAATAGATTTTTAGCCGGCGAAGAAGTCGCGTTTAATTTGATTGTTAAAAAATATCAGAAGAAAATTTATTGGCATGCACGCCAAATGCTAGGAAATCATTTAGAAGCAGACGAAGTAACGCAGGAAGTCTTAATTGTTCTTTTTAACAAATTAAGGAGTTTTAATTTTAACAGCTCTCTTTATACATGGATATATAAGATTGTAAGCACAAGAAGTCTTAATCAGATTCGCAAGAGGCAAATACAAAAATTTTTTTCTATTGATTCTGTGGAAAATGATTTCGAATTGAAAGATACCAGTGATATTATAAAAGATTATTCGAATAGGGAGAAATTAGAAAGAGTAGAGAAAATTTTACAAAAAATTCCACCGAAACAGAGAGAAATATTTATTATGAGGAATTACGATCAATTATCATATGAGGAAATTGCAAAGATAACCGGTAAAAGTATCGGCGGATTAAAGGCTAATTATTTTCATGCTTTGAAAAAAGTATTGGAGTTATCAAATGAAAAATAATGATGATAGAATTCTTAAGTATCTATCGGAATTAATGGATGTAAATGAACGGGCTGAATTCGAGAAAGAATTGTCAAGTTCAGGAAAACTTAGCAATGATTTCGATGCATTTAAGAATCAAATTAATGTAGCGGTGATACCGGAAACTATTGCAGCCGATGAAAGGTATTTTACAAATCTTTTACCGCGCATTCATAAAAGAATGGAAAAAAGAAATAAGTTGCTTTCGTGGAAAACCGTTTACTACTTTGTTCCCACTGCCGCGGCAGTACTTGTTTTCACTTTATTAATAGTTAATCCAAAATCTAATTTTGATGCCAACTATAAAGATTTAGCAAATGAAGTTGTAAATAATTTTTCCGATAAAGAAGTCTCTGACAAATATTTTACTGAATTGGAAAGTAATCCTGCCGATGCCATTCTAACACAGAGCAATGATGAATTGAACCTTCAAATTCCATCGGATTTGGAAATCAGCAGCGAATCATATACCAGATTAATAGACAACCCTGTTGCTGAAGATTATTCAACATTGAGCAGACTTTCAGATAATGAGTTAGAAATTGTTTATGAAAAATTGAATTCGACAACCTCTCAAAAGGTGATAAAATGAAAAAAGTATTTTTACCTTTTCTCATAACATGCTTAATTTTTTCTTCTGTCATTGCACAAAATAGAATGAGGATGGGAAAAGATTCAAAACCCCTTCAAAGAATTGAGCAATGGGAAAAAATAAAACTGATTGAAGTGTTAGGTCTTAACGAAGATACTGCCGTTCGTTTCTTTGCACGAAGAAATGAGAATCAAAAAAAAATGAAAGATATTCTTGACCAAAGAGACGGAATGATTCAAAACTTAGAAGATGGTATTAGAGGCAGTTCACAAATAAGTGAAGCAGCTTATAAAGAACAAGTAAACAATTTTCTTTTTATCGAAAGCAACATATTAAAAGAAAGAGAAAACTTTTTGAGATCACTAAGCGATCTTCTCACCCCCAAGCAAATTGCAATACTAATTGTGTTTGAAAGTAGGTTCCGCAAAGAAGTCCGAGAAACATTAATGAATCGCTTCAAACCGCAGGATAGGGACTAAATTAAAAATGCAAATTTGCATTTTGATTAGTTCTAAGATATTTTTGGCTCAGATTTTTTGCGGAAGTGGTGAAATTGGTATACACGCTACTTTGAGGGGGTAGTGCCCGTTAGGGCGTAGGGGTTCAAGTCCCCTCTTCCGCACAATGTTTTTCACATAAGATTTTATCCTTCCCTTGATTTTTATCGCACATCGAGATCTTTTAGATATTTATCAAAGGTATTTGGTTCTCAATCTATTGCGTCTGAGGTGCTGATTAAGAAGAGAGGATTAACGCTAAAATATATTTACAATATGGCGGTTATGTTTAATGTTAAACTCCAAATATTTATTTGATGAAAAAGTTCTAACTGAATTGGTCTTAACTGTGGTTGCAGTGTGGATGATATAGTTAACACAGCAGCAATTGCATGTTTGGCGACTTGATTGTAGAACAGATTTCCAATCTGTTTATTACCTCAGATTAAAAATCTGAGCTACTATATTTACGTAGATTTTCCTTTCAAGAGGACGGAACTAATTTTGTCCCTTCGTATAAAATTATATCTTTAAGGGCGGTTCTAAAAATTATCTTTTTTTAAAAATTAACGCGAAGAATATAAAGAATACGCAGAGGATATTGAAATTTTTAGAACTGCCCTTTAAATAGAAATTGAAATTTATTGCATGAATAAATAAGTTGAGACAAAATAAAAAGGCGCCCCATAGAAAACATAATTTCTTTCGATAATCTGCTTGATACTGTATCTAAACTTCCGGTTGAAGAACAATTGATGCTTGCCGAGATAATAAAAAAGCGGATAATAGAACAAAGAAGAAAAGAACTAGCTGGCTCTGCAAAAGAAAGTATGGAAGAGTATAATAGCGGAAAAGCAAAGACCGGTTCACTTGACGATTTGATAAAAGACCTTGAAAACGAATCATGAATATTTATTGGTCTTCATCCTTTAGCTCTAGGTGTCATTCTGAACGGAACGGAGTGGAGTGAAGAATCTAAATAATCACGCAAAAAACCCGATCAGTAAAGAAACAGATATTATCTTAATTAAGTCATCTTACGTACAAGTTATTATAATTCTTGATCTTGCACTTGCTCGTGATCTTCATCCAATGGAAAATTCGAAATAGAGCACGATCATGAGCACGATTAAGATCAAGATCACTTATACAAATAAATATTGCGTAAGGTTATAAGGTTAATTGATATAGGAACCCATGATGAAGTTTATTAAGATGGCGATAAGTTTGTGAACTACTCTGAAAAATTATGCGGCAATTAGATAGTCGCAATCTTTAAATCACAAAAACAAAGATTTTTTATAACCTGAAGTCGCAGCTACAGCGTTGATGATATTGTTAATACTGTTGCAATAGTTTGTCTGGCAGCAGATTAGTTTTTCATTTCGGATATTACCACAGTAATTACAATTAATAATTATTTCATGTCGAAAGTATTTTGCGTGTCTCTTCACACCAAAGGGAAATCCCTTTTAGATAAAATCTCATTTGATTATTTTGATTAAAAATTTTCAAAAAATATCGTGTTAATAATTAATTCTATAACAGCATTAACTTCATTCTGTCTTGAGTATGAAAATACAATGAGTATGCAGTTTCAAAATTATATTATAGGATTGTTCTTTGCCTCGCTAATAGCATACCTATCGTATAGACTAAAATTCTTAACCTGGAGCGGGGCAATTGCCACTTTTGTCTTAGCGCAATTGATCTTTGATTTCGGAGGAATAAAATGGTCTTCTCCTATTCTTACATTTTTTATCTCATCGAGCATTCTGACAAAACTTAATAATCAGAAAAACATTGAAGTGAGAAATTATTTTGAAAAAAACGGAGCTCGAGACTATCTTCAAGTAATTGCAAATGGAGGAATAGGAGGAATTCTTGTACTTGTAAATGCATTTTATCCCCACGAACTTTTCTATTTGATTTATATAGCAAGTCTATCCTCGGTTTGCGCAGATACATGGGCTACAGAATTTGGGACCTGGAGAAAAACAGCCACGTATAACGCTATAAGTCTGAAACGCGTTGCACAGGGTACCTCAGGAGGAATCTCTGTGATTGGATTAATTGGTGCATTGATAGGATCATTTTGCATCGCACTTTCTGCAACTGGATGGGTAGAGATTTCTTATATTCAATTTGTAATTTTAATTTTATTGACAGGATTCTTAGGAAGTTATTTTGACAGCATTCTCGGTGCTACTATTCAAGTGCAATATTTATGTCCGGTTTGTAATAAAGTAACAGAAAGAAAAATTCATTGCGGGAAACACACAGATCATTATAGAGGATTCGGCTGGATCAACAACGACGTTGTGAATTTCTCCTCCGGAATTATGGGTGCAATATTAATAGTCATTTTGAAAAGTTTAATAAAATTCTGAACATCATGAGAAAAAAAATATTCATCATAATTTTATTTTCGGTCTCAATCTCAGCACAGCAGGTAAGCGATAAACTTTCTTCTGCTATCGGTTTTTATAACGATCATAATTTTGGAGCAGCATTTCAAATATTCAAAGAGATCATCTCAGAAAATAATCTTGATGAACAAAAACTTACTTCTGCAAAATTTTATTCTGCAGATTGTTTACTTAACCTTAACCAGATGGATGGTGCAGCGAGCGAACTTGAATCTTTTATTGATCAAAATAAATATTCCAATTACCGGCAAGCCGCTTTATACAAATTAGGAACAGTTTATTTTACAAAAGGGGAATATCGTAAAGCTCGTGAACGGCTTTTAACATTAATCATGGAATATAAGGACGGTGAATATTACGGTTCTGCTTATTACTGGATTGGGGAGGCGTTCTTCGCTGAAAGTAAATTTATTGATGCCGAAGAGAATTTTAAAGAAGCGATATCTCAAAAACCAACAAACAGATTTATTGTTAATAGTTATTATTCGCTTGGACAAGTTTATGAAAAAACAAATGACTACTCACGCGCCGTTTCAAGTTATGATGAGTTACTCGCTTACTACAAAGACAATCCTTTAGCACCAAAATCTCAGATGAGAATAGGAATTTGCTATTTTATTCTTAAAGACTATGATAATGCAATTCTTGAACTAACCGATCCCTTGGTTAATAATTTACAGCCAATGGAATTGGTTGAAGCAAAATTTTTTCTGGCAAATTCTTACGCCAGATTGAAAGAATATAAGGACGCAGAACATGTTTATACTGAACTACTCAAAAATTCACGAGACGGGTTGATTAGTCATAAAATCAATTTTAGTCTGGCATGGATCTATTTTCAGCAGAATAAGTATGATGAAGCGTACAAAATATTTAATCAGCTTTCTGAAAATTCTAGTGACTCACTAAAAATTCAGTCGTTGTATTGGAGCGGCGAGTGCAAACGGTATCTTGGAGATATTAAATCAGCAAATACAATATTTAAGCAATTCATTGAAAAATATCCGGAACATCCTTTAGCATCTAAAGCACAACTTGGAATCGGATCATTGTTTTTCAACCAGGGCAATACTACCGACGCCGAAAAAGCTTTACTTAACGCAACTATTTCCGAAGATAAATCAACCCGGGGAAGAGCATATACTTTGCTTGGTGAAATGCGATTAAACAAAAAAATATTTGGTGATGCAAAAAAATATTTTTCTGAAGCTGTGAAACTAACACCGAATCAATCCGAGCTTAATAACCGGGCTGTATTCGGACTTGCCGTTGCTGAATATTATTTGGACAACTATGACGCAGCTATAAAAAATCTGGAAGAATTAAAATTACACGCCAAGAATTTCGAAAACGATAAAGTAAATTTCTATTTAGCCGAATCATATTTTTCCAAAGGACAGTATGCTGCATCATTAAAAAATTACAATTCCATCAAATCGTCTTCGGAAGATTTAATTAAACAAACTGTTCTTGGCAAAGCTTATGCGCATTTCAATCTTAAGGATTTTCCTAATGCGATCTACTATTTCAATGAATTTTTAACAAAATATAAATTCGATAAGAGTATAAACGAAGTAAAGCTTCGCTTGGCAGACAGTTTCTTTGGAAATAAAAATTTTGATAAAGCAAGCAGTATCTATCGCGATATTTTTTCCAAAGAAAAGGTAGCTCTTGATGACGATCTGGCTTATTATCAATACGGTCAATCGTTATTCAAAGCCGGAAAATCGAACGAAGCAATTGAAGCGTTCCGAAATCTTCAAGAAAAATTTCCACACTCTAAGTATGTATATGAATCACAATATGTAATCGGCTGGATAAATTTTCAGCAAAATAAGTTTGATGAAGCAATTAAAAGTTATAAGAAATTACTCGAAACATCTTCTCGCTCAAATTTAAAACCGGTCGCCTTTTATTCAATTGGAGATTCATATTTCAATCTTGGGCAGTATGATTCATCCATTGTGTTCTATTCCAAAGTTTTAAGTGAATATCCGAATACACAATATATCTTTGATGCTGTGAGTGGAATTCAATATGCTTACGTTGCCAAAGGAAAGCCGGAAGAAGCAATAAGTTTTATTGATCAGTTTATTTCTTCAAACTCAACGTCAAAATACAGCGACCAATTATATTTTAAGAAAGGTGATTTATATTACAGCATTGAGAAATATGATGAGGCAATAAAAATATACAAAGAGTTTATTGCAAAGTATCCTAACAGCACACTGATACCAAATGCATATTACTGGGTAGGGAAGAGTGCCGCTAATATGAAAAATGAAACTGAAGCAATAAATAATTTTACAGTTGCTAAAGCACGTTCGCCGAAATCCGATATTGGGATTTCATCTGCTATCGAACTCGCAAATATTTATACTGATAAAAAACAATTTTCTGCTGCCGTAGATGTATTAAAAAAAAGTTCAGAAGCAGTACCTACATCGAACCGTGTTCCGGAGCTTTTATATCTTCAAGGTATAAATGAAGTTAAGAATAATAAAGTTACAGAGGCGTCTTCAACTTTTGAACAGATAATCAATTATTACGAAGGATCAATCTTTTCAGCTAAAGCAAAAGTCGAATTGGGTATTTTGAAATTGCAGCAGAACAATTACGAAGAAGCTCAATCATTACTGAAAAAAGTTGGCGAGAAAAGAACAGATGATATCGGCGCACAAGCACAATATTATTACGGTGTTCTACTTTTCAATCAAAATAAAATTGAAGATGCAATAAGCGCATTAGTTAGAGTGCGTTCCGTTTACGGCGCTTATGATGAGTGGTATTCAAAATCATTGTTGAAGCTTGGTGATTGTTACGTTAAACTAAAAGACAAGAAACAAGCACGGGAAATGTACCGCGCTGTTTTAAGTAAACATCCAACAGGTGAGTTGGCAACCGAAGCTAAAAGAAAAATGAATCAGCTATGAAAAAAGTTATAATAACAATTTTTGTATTTACAACTTCTTTATTAATTGCCCAAACTGAACAGCAAAGCGTTGAGCTCCCGGATTTTGTAATTACGGGTAAACAGAGTGTTAATGTTCCTATAGCTGTCAAAAAGAAACCGGATTTTATTTCAACGCTATCGCAAGAATTTTTCTCGCCGCAACTTACCCCGGAAGAACTTCCCTTACTGATTTCATCAGATCCCGTTCCGGTTAGACCGGAGATAAAAACATTCAACGATTACGTAAACGGCACATTAAAAGTTCAGATAGGAAACTACTCTTTGCCGGTTGGTGAACTCTATTTAAATCAATCTTACGATAATTATCTTCTCAACGCCAAGGTCTGGGGTTCAAATATAAAAGAATATATTCTTAATGCAGGGTACAACAGTTCCGGTTTATCTTTACGTAATGATTTTTTCTTCAGTACAAAGTCTAATTTTCTTCCCGGTGTTAAAATTAAAGTTGCTGCGGACTACATTCGCGATTCATACAAATTATTTGCTTCCCAGAACCCGACACTTTTAAGAGAAACAAACGGAGGATCTGCAATTTTCTCTATATCGAGTTCATATAACCGCTGGATTAATTTTGGTTTTGATCTCGGCGGGAATATTCTATCTCTTAGCGAAAATAAACTTAAAGAAACAAACATATCATCAAACGGCTTATTCGAATTCAAGCAGAATAATTTTGCAGCCGGTGTAAAAGGATTTTTTTCAAAACAACTGCTTAATAATAATCTAAGTGGTGTTGATAACTATAGTTTTTATTCAACCGAAGGTTATATAAAAATATTCCCCAATAACTTGCTTAACTTTACACTCGGAATTAACTACGCAGCAAATTCATCAAATTCTTTTTTTGCACCGTTTGGTTCTCTTGAATACAATTTGGATAAAGGTCTTACACTCAGCGCCGGTTTTAATCCTCACGTGAAATATTTTAACACAAGCGATTTCATTAAGAGGAATATTTATTACAACCCCGGTTTAATTGATAATATCTTTTCCGAATATAAAACCGACTTTAACGGGATGATCAAATATGAGTATGAAAAGTTATTTTCACTTTCATTTAGCGGCAGATATTCTAAAGTGAATAATTATTTATATTATAACGATGCTGTAACTGCTGGAAAATTTGATTTGAATGTTTTACCTGAAGCAAAAATTGTTTCTGCCGGACTCGATTTAAAAGTTTATCCGGAACGTTTTGGATATTTATTCGGCGAATTATTATTTAAAAATGCTTCCGATCAGCTTGACAACGTAATCCCTTATGAACCCAAATTATCAACATCCGTTACTTATGGGTATAATTTTTATTTTGGGTTGAATATTAAAATACGGTACAGTATGGCATTCGATGTTTACACTAATATTAGTAATTCCGATAAACTTGATAATTATAACGACGTTTCTCTTTCGCTGAACTATGAAATTTTCGCCGGATTAAAATTAACAGCGGACTTTCAAAACATTATGAATCGAACTAACTTTGTATGGAAGCAATATCAGGAAAAACCATTTGATGTTCTATTAGGAATTGAATACCGTTGGTAGAGATAATATATAAGTAATAATATGAAGCTATCCCAACTACAAAAGAAAGTTGCCGATGTTCTCGGAGTATCTTCATCTCAGAAAATTTTATCGTTCGAGATTTTTGTAGATAAAATTTCAGAGATACTTCTCGAAGGCATTACTATCAAAGTTCCGCGCATCGGATTCTTCCAGTTAAAAACGGAATCAGTTAAAAATGGAAGCCGCCCATTAATTTTTTCTCCTCTTTCGGAAGATTTCCTAAAAGATGCCCGACAGCTTTATCTTACTATTGATGTAGTTCCTAAAACAAAAAATACAACCGAATTTGATTCGAATATATTCAGCATAGGAGTTGGAAAACCTCTTTTGCCTCTATCTACAGATGAACTGCCGGATACGGAAACATCTTATGCGATGTTGAAAAAATCTATTGAGGAAAGAGTGAAAGAACTTTTAACCGAGTCCGATCAAATTCCTAACTTCAACATTTGGGATGATTACTACAAATCTCCCGGCAAGTTTGAAGATGAAACGGTAGATGAAACCAAGCATCAACTTTCCGAACTCACTTCCGATTTAAAGTTTAAGGAAGAAAATGTCCCGGATAAAATTCCGGGAAGTATTTTGGAAAATTATGATTCTCTTTTACCAGGTATAGATAAATCTGAGCCGCCGGAAAATTTTGATCAATTTTCGGGAAAGAGCGATCTTCAAGAAGGAATCCAAGAAACAACAAATTCTTCAGATTTGAATGAGGTTAAACTTAAATACGGTTTTGATGTTGAAGAAGAGTCTCTCACTATTGGAAAAGAACTTAGCTACGGAGAAGAAATTCCTTCCTCGGATGAAGACTATTCTGCATTAGAAAAATTGCATTACGATGAAAGTCAAAACCAGCAAATTACAATTGCGGATTTACTGAACGATATAAATATACCGAGGGATGAAACGAAAATTAATGATAGCGATGAGTATGTTATCAGCGAAAACATTGTGCCCGTAAAAGAAACGTTGGATAGAATACTTGCCGATGAGAAAATTGAAGACGATAGAAACAAGATTGATAATTCTATCAGTGGTTTGCAAGAACAAAAAAAATCTGCGTTTGAAGAACTTCACAAATTGAATGATGAAGTTAACGAAGAATTTTCGAATGAAATTGAACATGAGATTAAAAACGAAAAAATAGCAGACGATAAAGACAAGGTCCAAATTTCTTCTGATGAATTAGCAGAAGAAAAAAAATCTGCGTTCGAAGAACTTCACCAATTAAATGATGAAGTAATTTCCTCTCAAGAAATTAACAAAGAATCTGTTGATGAAGCTCAATCTGAGACTAAAAACAAAAAAATAGTAGATGATAAATACAATGTCCAAATTCCTTCCGATGAATTAGTTGAACAAAATAGTCCGGTTATGGAAGAAATCAGCAAATGGAATGATGGAGAAGAGATAGAAGAAACGGATGATCAACCTCAATTTGAAAATGAAAAAGTTGAATGGAACTGGGGTGATGAACTTAGAGAGGAATTTGGTATTCCAAAAGTTGAAGGAGAAGAAGCAAAATTTGAAATAGTTGACAGAAGTGAAGAAGCAGAGGGAAGTCTTAAGCTTACAGATGATTTTTTGGAAGACAATGAAACGACCAAAGATTTATTCGATCAATTGGAAAAAACTCTTGAAAGAGAATTTAATATTGATGAAACACCCAAACGTAGATTCACTAATGTTGATAAAAAAGCCACTATTGATAGAAATAATTTAAAAAAAGTTGTCCTTGAATTTTCCGGACCCGCCGCTAAATATGAATTTGTGGAAGATCGTTCAAGCGGGAAGGAAAAAAGAATGGCTATTACTTTAATTGATGAGGATGGAGAAAAAAGTCATAAAACACTTTCTGATACAGATAAAGATTTCGGTGAAAAGTATAAGGATAATTATTTCAGGAAAATGGCATTGATAATATTTGGTTCATTCGTCATTGTCGGATCAATAGTAGTATTCATTATACTAAAAGGAAATGGTTCCAAAGAATTGCAAAATCAATCTAACGCTGTGCAGCCATCGCAAAATAAAGTGGTTGCTGATTCTGTCATGATTTCTCCTCCGGAACAAATAGTGCCAACAAACAAAGATACTTTGGCAACTCCATATGAATTAAACGATTTTCCCAGAACCGCAGTCTCACCTGTCCCTATTAAAGATGCAACGGATAAACAAATTCTTGAAACAATTAAAAGAGAGTCGGCTAAACTACAATCAGGTCAAAAAGTAAAAGCAACACCGGTTAAAAAACAAACTGCTTCTAAAGCTGTGAATAAAGACCGCAGTAAAAATGTTGCAGAAGAGACCCGCGTAAGTGATAGAGTATATTTCGATGGTAAAAACTACAATATACAGGTATCATCTTGGCCTAGCCGTTCAAGAGCTGAAGAAGAAGTAAACCGGTTACGAAAACTTGGATCAAACGCAATTATAGTTGAAGCAAATTTACCTCAGAAAGGCGGAATGTGGTATCGGGTTCGTCTTGGTCCTTTCAAATCTCAAAAAGAAGCTGAAGAAAATCTAAAAAAAAATAATTTATAAATATCTTAAAGGTAATTATGAAATTGATTGACATGTTCCTAAAAGGCGGATTGGTGATGTGGCCTATTCTAGCATGCTCTATTGTTGGTTTGGCAATTGCTGTAGAAAAATTTATTGTAATTCGAAAATCAAAAATAAATGTGCCTGCTTTTTCGATAAAGATTCGTGGAATACTGAAGAAGAAAGATGTTACCAGTGCAATGGGTTACTGTATGGAAGAAAAATCTCCAATTTCAAATATTATTCGCCGCGGTCTAAAGAAAATAAAATTCGGGCGCAAAAGAGTTTTAGAAGCAATTGAAGTTGCAGGCAAACAGGAAATTAGCAAACTCGAAAAAGGTCTTTCTACACTTGCAACGGTTGCCGGCGCCGCTCCAATGTTAGGTTTTCTTGGTACAGTAACCGGAATGATAGCTGCCTTTATGAAAATTCAAGAACTTCAAGGAAGTGCCAGCCCGGCAGATCTTGCTTCAGGGATATGGGAAGCACTGCTTACTACTGCTTTCGGTTTGTTTGTAGGAATACCTGCGCTTGCATTGTACAACTATTTTGTAAGCAACATTAATAAAATTGTTCTGGATATGGAACGAGTTGCGACAGACATATTAGATGTATTGGATGAAACTGAAAAAGATTTTTCCGATGATGAAGAAGCGGAGTTATAGGAGTAAAAATGAAAATTGAATCATCACACAAAGTAATAAGCATGTTCAATTTCTCCTCTCTCACGGATATAGTGATGCTGCTGCTGATCTTTTTCCTTTTATCATCTCAATTTGTAATGCAGACGGGAGTTAAGGTAAAGTTACCGGGCGCTAAAAATAATGAACAAGCTCAACCGACAAATTTTTCAGTTACAATCACTGACCAAAATAAAATTTATGTTGGCGCTGACGAAGTAAGTTTGTCTTCACTAAGCGCAAAATTATCTTCTGCCAGAGCAACTAATTTAAAAGAAAATTTGACTATCAGAGCAGATAAGTCTGTGAAGATTGATTTAATAATCAAAGTGCTCGATGCCGCCAAAGGGATTGGTGTAGATAAATTTACAATCCAAACAGAAAAAATTAGTTTCTAATGTTATTAAGAGAGCCAAGAAATATATCATATGTTGTTTCTGTATCATTTCACATTTTACTTGCAATTATTTTTTTGTTTGTAAAGATGTCTACTGATTCGCCTGCCGAGGATTATCTATTAGTCGGTTTTGGCTCAGGCAGCGGATTAGGTAATCCAAGTTCCATCGGGACTACAAAGACTGTTGAAGAGAAAAAGACCGCGCCGGAAAAAAGTCTAGATAAAAATGATAAACTGGAAAAAGTTGATCTTCCAAAAGCAAAACAAACCGATGAAAATAATATCATTGTTAAGAACGATAAGAAAAAAGAAAAATCAGAAATTGTTACTTCTAATGTGAAACCGCTGGTTAAAGGAGATAATCAAAAAACCGGAAGTGAAATTGGTGGTGAAGGTGACGGCGGATTCGGATTTGAATTGGATTTTGGCGGTAAAGGAATGAGAAGAATTTATAGTTACAGCTTACCTGAATATCCTGAAGGAGTTGCAAAAGAAATTGATGTTAAATTACGATTCACAATATTGCCGGACGGCACTGTCAGTAGAATCGTTCCGCTTATAAAAGCTGATGTACGTTTAGAGTTTGTTGCTATCAATTCATTAAAACAATGGCGGTTCGAACCTCTTCCATCAAATGCAAAACAAGTTGAACAAACCGTTGTTATTATCTTTCCGTATCGTCTTCAGTAAAATTATCTTGTGTGTGCTGTTCTTCTCTATAATAGAATCTGTAAAAAAAGTATTCAACAACAGAAAGAACCGAGAGAGAAATTGCATCGGCATCGAATTGAATACCAAATCCTTTACTGTCTATTAATAACTTTACAACCGATGTGGAGATTGACCAGCCGACGGCAAACAAAACAATTATCAAAGCAAGATTTATAAACGCAGACGAGAGCGATTCATCCTGCCATTTTTTTGTGAATATCACAGTCATGAAAATTAAATGTGCGCTGAAAATTAATGCTGTTATCATCTTTAAGTTAGTTCGAAGGATTGTTAATTCTGTTATTAATTATTTGAGCTCCAACCAAACCGCCAACTGCTCCAAAAATTGTATTGACTATAAAATTGTTCATCAGTACAGAAAATGTGTAGAGTAAAGAAAAGCCCTTTGTTAAGATCTCTTCCCGGACATTCTGGAATAGGTTCAATACTTCGGTTTTAATTTCCGGAGTCACTGGGAAACTTTCTATCATTCTTTGCAATTCCGGAAAGGTGGATATTATATCATTGTGTTTTGTGATAAGTGTAATAAATAACTCAAAGAAAGTTCCAAACAGTGCGGCATAAAAACCTGTAACAATTCCAAACATTAATGCTTTTTTAGAACTGATTTTTTCTCTGCTGTTTGTTGCGCGCTGATTGAGCATAAGCGATACAAATGCTGCCAGGGGAATAATAAAGCAGCATGAAAAACTTCTTAAAAAAGGAACGATTTGTAAAACTCCGGCACCAAAGCCACAAACTAAAGCGGAAAGATATTTTTTCACTGAACACTCAATTTTTCATTTCTAGAATTAGATTATTCAAACCTGTGTAAAGATATAAAAATCCGACTGAACCTAAAAGTAAGCCGGTATTAAATGCTACGAGTTTTGAGTAATGATAGACATTTATTGAATATAATATTACATCCGCAAACATTGGGACAGATGCATAGAGTAAAAATTTAACAGGAAATTTTCTCTTAAAATCTTTAAATAAAAAAATTATTGAGACGAGTAGTAAACCGAGATAAATTCCAGTGCAACGTGCACAAGTTAAAGTTTCTCCATGATTGAATATTAGCAGCTTCGCTTTATCCTGATGACAAATGAGCGAATAGGTTTTTTGAAGAAAAGGAAGGGCAAACAAAAAATGGTTGTCAAACGAAATCCACCACTCAATAAATATCCCAGAAAACCAAAGTAATAGAACAATAAATAACATCAGTCTGTATTGAAAACGCATCGTAGCTGGTCAATTTTTAAGAATGATATTGAAAATAAGGATAGAGCTCTTAGTAAGAAGATACAGCTTAGTATTGAATATAAATGAATCAACAATTTCCTCTTCAATATTCGGGGTAAAGGTGACCGGATTAAAATTGCCAGACTCGAGATCGGATTCGTTAAAAAAAACAATTTGTGATTTATCATTTACACAAATGTTCTGAAACGCTCTGTTTATGTTACTAGGTGTTAAAGGCAATTTAATTTTTTTTATCCCATTGCCAAACTGGTCGAATACAACTAACCAGTTGGAATCAACAACTAATATTTCTCTATTTGTAACAGCAAACTGTTTGGGAGTTGCAAGAGAAAAAGAGCCGGCATCGTAGCCGCCTATTGTAAGCTGGAATTCTCCTTTCATATTATATTTTAATATTCTGTTATTGTCGGAATCTAGAATAAACAAATCACCTTGCGCCGAGACAGCCGAGCCGGTTGGATACCGGAATGCAATCCGGTCATCGTTTGAGCTTTGTGTTGAGAATTGTGAAAGATAATTTAAGTCTTTGTCGAACATTTGAATGCGGTTGTTATTTTTATCGGAGACATAGACATTCAATGTATTTGCAAAAACATCTATTGGGTTGTCAAAAGAAGATTCTGTCCATCCATATCCTCCTACTGATTTTATTACTTTCCCAAGTGTATCGAGTTTTATTATTTCATTTTTGCCGGAATCGGATACAAAAATAAATCCGGCAGGGTTTATAGAAAATGAGCTTGCGGCATTAAAATTACCAATTTGCCCAACTGAAACTAGGATTTGTGCCGAAACAACCTTAATAGCTGTAAAAAGTAAAATTAACAGGTAATGTTTTAGTTTCATCTATTTTTCAACCAATATCTAACCCAAAATGGCAAATTAAGTTAGGCATACTTTCTGAAAGAAATTTCTTACTAAAAATAGCAAATTTTATTAAATTTGCTTAGGACAGAATGTCCAAACCCAAAATAACATAGAGGAAGCAATGCGAAGAATAATATATTTATCATTTGTTTTCCTAATTATTTTTTCCTCATGTAAATTAAAAGATTCATCAGTTAATCCAACATCTCCTGAGAACTTAACAATCAGTATTACAAATCCAAACGGTGGAGAGACTCTATCTGTAGGATCTTCTTACCAGATTAAATGGAGTGGTACAACCACTTCTTTGGTACGGATTCAGTATTCGATTGACAACGGTACAACTTGGGGTTTGGTTGTTGATAGTTTGACAAACACAGGTGTTTATACCTGGTTCCCAATTCCTAATACTATTTCAAATCAATGTAGAATAAGAGTTGCAACTGTTGATGGAGTAACCAGTGCACAAAGTGCAGGCGTTTTTTCGATTGTGAAAAATTCCAACAAAATTTTGAAAATAGACTATCCTGTGGGGAAAGAATCCTGGGAAGCAGGCAGCGCACAACAAATTAGATGGTACAGTACAAATGTAGATTCTGTTAAAATTGAGTACACTACTAATAACGGTCAATTATGGAACTTGATTGGTGTTGATAAGAAAAACACAGGAGTTTATTATTGGACCCGTATTCCAAATACTCCTTCAACACTTGCAAGAATTAAAATTACAGACGCAAAAGATCAAACAGTATACACCTTAAGCCCGAACCCATTTACAATACTGCCGGAGCCTGTTTTAAAAGTGATTTCTCCGAAAGGAGGGGAAAGACTTTATGCCGGAACTGTGAGAGAAATTGATTGGCACTCGGAAAATATTGAGAAAGTCAAAATTGAGTTTACAACAGATAACGGTGCAAAGTGGAATTTTATTGATTCAACGGCTTCAATTGGTTTTTATTCGTGGTCTATTCCTACTCAAATAAACTCTCAGCCAATTAATTCTCAAAATTGCAGAATCAAAATTTCCGATGCAAAGGATGGTCAACCTTTTGCTGTTACGGATAGTGTATTTACAATTTCTACTTTAGGAACCAGATCTGTAAAAGTTTTATCGCCAAATGGTGGAGAAAGAATAATAGCCGGTTCAACACAATCTATTACATGGAAAGCTGATGGAATTCAATCAGTAAAAATTGAATTTACATCTAACAGCGGTCTTACATGGAATCCCGTTTCTGCTTCAAGTATTCCAAATAAAGGAACTTTCGATTGGGTTCCGGTTCCGAATATAACCTCAGATAAATGTAAACTAAAAATTACCGATGCTCAGGATGCGACATTCTTCGATGAGAGTGATAATTACTTTGCAATTACTCCAACACCAATAATAACGGTTACAACTCCAAATGGTGGTGAGTACTGGCAGAGCGGATCTAATCAGGAGATTACTTGGAAATCCGAGAACGTTCCATTTGTGAAGATAGAATTTTCATCCAATGGACTTGCAGACTGGATTACAGTTGCTAATTCAGTTCCAAGTACGGGTTCATATGCTTGGAATAATATTCCAAACATGAATTCATCACAATGCAGGATTAAAATTACAGATGCAACTTATGGTAGTCCGGTAGATGTTTCCGATAATAATTTTACGATCTCTAATCAGGTTATTAAATCTATAAAAGTACTTACTCCTAACGGAGGAGAAGATTGGGAGGCGGGTACTAAACAAAATATTACTTGGAATTCCTCTGGAATTGCTAATGTAAAAATAGAATTGTCTACTGATAAAGGTGCAAGTTGGGGTGTTCTGGTTGATAATTACGCCGGAAGTGCATTTGGATGGAATATTGGTGAGGCATTGAATTCAACTTCGTGCCAGATCCGTGTAAGTGATGCTACTGATAATAATGTATCTGATATTAGCGATGCCGTATTTGTAATTTCACCAAAGAAATTTATAACTGTTACTGGACCACAAACTGCAGTTTATAGATCCAATGAGCCGGTTATCATTACATGGATTTCCGGCGGTATTAAAACTGTTGGCATCAGATACACAACTACTAACGGAATAGCAGATCCTAATAACCCTGCCTTTACCGAATTAGCAACAGTGGGTGCAGGTGCGGGATCATATAGCACATACTTCTCTCTGCCTTCAGATAAGTATTTTGTTCAAGTTTACAATGCCGATGAAGGATCTAAAGGTATGCCTAGTAACAACAGTCCTGGTTTTACCGTCGTTGCATTTACTCCAACAGTTGTAGTATTAAGTCCAAATGGGGGTGAACAGTGGCTTGCTACTGATTCTACTGCATCTAAAACCGATGTTCAAAAATATCATCCGTTTGAAATTAGATGGCATGCCGAAAACACGAATAAAGTAAAAATTGAATGGACTACCAATGGTGGCGGAAGATGGTTTGTCGTCCCCAGGGCTGATAGTACTGAAAACGATGGTATTTTTGTATGGGCACCGGGTAACGAAATTAGTAAGGCATCGGATAATAGCGGAATAATGGGACGTCCTGACAGTTCTGATAATTGCAGAATAAGAATAAGTTCTGTAGATAAAGGCGGTATACAAATTTCTGATATGACAGATGGATTTTTCTCGATTCATAAAAGCAAAAAAATACAGGTAGTATTTCCGAATAACGGAGAAGATTTTTACAAAGCAGATCAAGATAGATATATTATGGGAATTACATGGACCAGCTACGCAGTTAAAACTGTTAACATCTATATTAGTCTTGATAATGGTGTAACATGGGCGCCTATTGCTGCAGATGCTAATAACCAATCTTCTTTGAATTATCCTTCAACGGGACTCTACATTTGGAATTATCCATATGATCCAGTTACAGGTCCATATTCAAATAATGGAAGAATTAAAATAGTAGATGCTGATGACAATAAGGTCTGGGATATAAACGATGCACCGTTCTTATTAAACATGAAAAGACCAACAGGATCTATAGTTCCTAAATCTAATTCACCAATAAAAATTCAGAAAGTTAAGTGATGAATTAAAATCAAAATAAATAAGTAACTTTTTAGATAAAGGTGTTTCTAAATAAAAATAGAAACACCTTTTTTTGTGGAATATTTCGGTATTATTAAGCGGATGAAAAAAATAATTAACATACTTGGTGAAGTATTCTCCAAAATTTTGCCTGCCGAACCTATTAGAATTACATTTACCCGCATTAAAACATTTCTGTTCCTCCTTTTAATAGTTCTTATCAGCGCTTTTATTTACCTGCGGAGCCAAAACAAAAATGAATTGGAATTGCTCAACGCAGAGCATAAAAAAATGCAATTATTGATCCAAAATTATTTGGATGATGTGAGCTATAATAAAATCGATCATGGTAAATCTAATAAGTTTAATGAAAAAATTTTGTTTTACAAAAAGAAGTTACACATTATTGAAAAAGATATTAATAGAATGAAGAACGTTTGGTTTCTGGAGTAATGTTAATTATTTTTACTTACAATATTTATTGCCCCGTAGTGTAATTGGCAACACGTCTGACTCTGGATCAGAAGACTTCAGGTTCGACCCCTGACGGGGCAGCACTGAAAAGCTTGATTATAAAATGTAATCGAGCTTTTTTTGTTTTTTCCCGCTTAATAAACCCGATGACTCTCCAAAATTTAAAGTAGGGACTGAGTAGGGACTTTTCGATTTCCTATCTTTTATTCTACCGAACATTATTTTATGTGAATAAAAACAAAGAAAGTTATGGATACCGAACCATTAAACTTTGTTAAATATTCACAGAACAATTTTAGCTTCCAAACGGCTTTGAACTTTTTTCATTTTTAATATAGTGAATTTGTTAAACAAGAGAAATAACCGGAAGTTAAGCAGCTTCCGATTTTGCGATAATTTCTGTTTGAGAAATATCAAAAACAGTTGCAGTAAAAAAGTGGACGTTTTCATCATCTGAAATCATTTCTGAATTATCTTCTTGCTTGGCATTAGATGGGACAAAGATTAAAAACCCGTGTTCACCTTTGCGAACAATTCTTCCGGCTTTCTTCCATTGTTGAAACCCACCAACGATAGAAAAGTTTATTTCTGACTGAGCAACTAAAAAGCATTGATTGTGAGGTGTTAATAAATGCCCTTCAACTGTAACAATGCCGAATTTATCAGCTACGGCTTGTCGTTGTTCTTCCGTCATTTCAGAAAGAGTTTTTCTAATGCGGATGATCTTTTCTTTTTCCCCGCCTTGCCCGACGCAAGTCGAGGCAGGTCTAGTCTCAATTGTTGTTTTTGTTCTTCTGATAACATGGCGATAACTCCTTTAAGATTTTTTAAGTGATTTGATAAAAGCATTTAGGAAAGTGTTTGCAGAGGAAATTGTTTTGAATGATTGTGAATGAAGAGAACCGGACGGAGTAAATACATTTACAAAGAAATTTTGATTTGATTGGACTAAACGAATAAGAAAACCTTTGTGCCGTTTAGAGTAATGAACTATAACAGATGCCATGACCCGACCTTTTACGCCGTTAAAAAACATATTTTGCCCGCTTAGATGATCTATTGCGAAATGATGACTTGCTAACATGGTGGTGTAAGAAAAGATGATAATTCAAGGCAAGGGCGAAATACCACACCTAAAAATTCTAATGATAAACAAGCGGTATGAGTTTCATATACCCTTGCCCCGACTGGCTACCAAGATTCGAATAACACTAAGCTTGTTTATCGGCGGGCAAAATGATGCTTGAATAAGCTGAACGAAGAGAAGCATTCAATTTAGAAAGATAGTAAGAGCAATTTATGAGTTTGGAGATTGGCACAGCTTTTTGATTCAAAAAGTGTGAGCAAGAGACAAACGAATAATTTGCTTCATTGCTTTTTGAGGGAAATAGTTTTGAATGTCTTTGATGAAAAAGTATTGACCGAACTGAAAGTAGATTTTAGCTGTGTGAGGCGAAGATATGAGCCGAATCAGAGCGGTCTTTACTTAGCGAACAATCTTAAGCCCCGCTTTTCAGCGGGGTAAATTCCACGAAAGGGGCGCAAATTTGTGAGCTATTGGGTTTAATAAAGAGAAGGGTTACCAGGAATGATAACCCTTTCACGAAATGATTAGCTGAGTTTGGTGAAAGTTGAGGAGTTCTGAACAACTTTACCCTCAGCAGTTTTTGTTACGACACACACATACAAAATGCTGCGCTGATACTTCGCAGCAGTAGCTTTTTGCAAAACGTTGAAATCCATTTCAAGATCGTAAATCTGAGCGAAGTTGAAATTGGCGACTTCTTTTGATAACGAGACAATCTTGAAAGGTTCGTCTGCTTCGTTTGTTGGATCATAATAGCAAACTAATGCATTTGCAGAAACGTTAACTTCATCAGCGCCGAAGACAGAGGAAGCGTTTAATATCGGAAGTGTTGCTGTGATTTTATCAGCGGCTACTGCCGCAGTTGAAATCTGCAAAGGAAATCCTTCCGGAACGAGAATATTCTGCTCAGTTGGTTTTTCAATGGAAGAATAAGCGAAGTTGCTTTGAAAGATTTCATTGAAAACTGAGCTTGCTACATTTCTTACTTTCTTCCAGATTGAAACTAGTGTCTCGTCATATTTGTAATGTCGTATATATTTAATAAGTTTACTCCATCAAAAAAAAACATTGATGGAGTTTTAATGAAAAAGTATAAAGT
>JAJYXU010000175.1 GCA_021801605.1 Bacteroidota bacterium | reverse complement strand
TTGATTTCTTTGTGAAAAGTTTTTTTGTCAAATATTACAGCGGCAGCAACAACCGGACCCGCAAGCGGACCGCGCCCGGCTTCATCAACTCCAGCGATGAGTCTAATTTTCTTAGATAGGAATTTGTTATCAAAGTTTTTCAGTGTGCGCATCAAAACTCATTTATTATTCCAAAATGTATTTTACCTTCGCCGAAGGAATCTCCTTTGGCAAGAGCAAAGCTTACACCCAGAACTCCAAGACCGGTTTCGATATTCAAACCAAAGCCGTAGCCAATTTTAAATGAAGAATTCTCCGGAATATTTTTTTGTTTATCCTCGTTTCGTAAAAAGTATCCGCTGTCAAAGAACAAAAATGCAAATGAACGTTTAGAGAAAAGAAGGCGGTATTCAAGATTCGACCAAAAAATTCTGTTCCCCTGGAATTGTTTCTCTCTATAACCGCGTAAAGAATTTGTCCCGCCGAGAAAATATAGATCGCTCAGTTCGGTATTATCTCCGCGCAATTCGCGTCCGTGAACACCAATAGCAGCAACTTGTCTTTGAAAGAACTGATTGAAAATAGTAAAATCAAATTCAAGTCGCTGAAGCGTAATCTCAGTTTTTGTATCCGGTGTAATGAAACCCGACGTACCATTTATTCTTTTAGATATGTACTTGTAAGTATTGCTGAAATAAATTCCTTTTGTCGGCGCATAGAAATCGTTACGTGTGTCAATTCTAAAATTAACTCCGGTAGTAAAAGAAGAGGAATTGAATACAGTGAAGTTTTGTGAATTCAGCCCGGATGGAATAGTTGATTGTGTGCCGATAATAATTGAAGCAGAAATTTGATCTGTAGCCAAATATTCCAAACTTCCTTCGAGGTTACGCTGTACATAAGTTGAATCCTGTTTGCGCTGAAACAATGACCCTTCAATATTAAATGGAAAATCAAAGAGCCATGGTTCAAGATAATGCAGTTCCAGTTCTTGAGATGAACGATTCTCCTGCTGCCACCGGAATGACGCCGCGCGACCAGTGCCAAAAAGGTTTCTTAAGTTCACGTTTACAAATCCGGTTAAGTAACCGCTCTCCTTATCATTTGCAGCTGGAACATATCCCAGAATACCGTCAAAATAATTTGTCTGTTTTTCTTTTACGGAAATTTTTAAAACGCCTTCCTGTTTCGAGTTAAAATAGAAAGTCGGTTGTTCAACCGGTTCAAAGAAACGCAATCGGTTTAACCGCTCCGGGATTTTATCAATCTTTTTTTGAGAATACTCTTCACCTTTCTTAAACTCAAGAGAGCGCATAATAACAAAATCTTTTGTTCTATCATTACCCTCGATTTCTATCTTATCTATTTTACTTTTAGCGCCTTCATCAATGTATAGAACAAGATTAGCAAAATGATTTTCTTTTGTTGAATCATTTGCCGATCCGCCGGAAGGATTGGTAAGCTCAACCGATTCAATCCGGATAGATGAAAATGGAAAACCAATATTTTCATAATAATCAAGAACTTCTGAAAGAGCCAACCCGATATTGGCATTTGTGAGCGGTGCATTTTCAAGCTTAGAAAGAATGCCGGCAATCTGAGTTGTGTCTTTAACTGCTTTACCGAATTTAATTTTATTGATGAGTGTTGGCTTTCCTTCGGAAAGATTGATTGAGAGGAAAGATTTTATAGAATCAATTTTTTCCAATACAATTTTCTGAAAGGAAGCATTAAAATATCCCCTCTCTTCTAATGCGGATGTTATTCTAAATTTGACGGAGTCTTCTAATCCGGGAAAATATTTTGTACCGGTAGAAATTTTCATCCAGCCAAGATATTCGTTCTCGGAAAATGTTTTTGCGCCGGTGATCTCAATTCTGGATATAGTTTGTGGAAATAGATCTGTAGATATGAATAAGAGTATTACAAAAATATATCTTTGAATAGAACGCGGATGACACTGATTATTAGGATTAACACTGGTAAAAATTAAACTCATTATATCCGGGTTTATTAAAACCCTTCCCTTTGGGAAGGGAAGGGTGGGGTTAATAGTTCGGTGCGTCATTGATGATCTTCATCTTTTTACCGATTGTCACTACTTCTACCTGTCCCGCATAACTTTCCATCTGATTAGTGCTAACTTCGCATGTTTCGATCATCGTGGCACTAGCAGCTCCGAGCGCAGCTGCAATTTTTACAAATTCATTAAACACAAGCGCATTTTCCAAACCGTATGCAATACCGGCAACAAATGCATCGCCGCTTCCGGTTGAATCTAATGCCTGAACATGCGGCGGCATGATTTTGTAATGGAAATTAAATTTGCTTGCATAAATTGGATTAGCCCCGTCTGTTAAAAAGATCAGCTTGATATTTCTTGAATAGAGCTCTTGCAGAAAATTTAATTTCTCTTTTTCATCTCTTAAAGAAACGTTTAAAGATCTTTCCACTTCTTCAACATTATTATGAATTACAGTCGGAGCCGCAGCAATAGAATCATTTAGATGAGTTCCGTAAGTATCCAATATCGAAATTTTATCGTGCTTGTTTGCAAGTTCAATTCCAAACGGAAAGATATCATCGGTTTCTTTACAAGGTGAACTTCCTGCAAATACAACTATCGAACAATTCTGAATCATTTTTTCAAGTTTGTTCTTGAATTCCGAAGCTTCATCGGAAATAATATGACTATTCATTCCAAAGAAAGTAGAAACGCGGTTATTCTTCTCTTCAATAATTAGATCGGCAGTACGAGTCTCTGATTTTGCCGATACAACTGAGAAATCAATTTTATCCTGTGTTAGGCAGTGGCGCAAAACTTTTCCATTGTTGCCGCCAAGAAAAGTAAACGCAGAGTTTTGAGTACCAAGAAAATTTAATTGACGGCTTACGTTAATTCCTTTTCCGCCGGCATAAAAAATTTCTCTTGAGCTTCTATTTGATTTGCCGAGTTCTACGGAATCAAAGAATAATCTGCGTTCTAAGAGCGGATTAAGTGTAATAGTGAGAATCATTTTTATTAACGTAGAGTGAAGAACGTAGAACGCAGATTTTATATATTCTGCGCTCTACACTCTGAGTTCAAAATTATTGTCTATATCCGGGCCAGCGGCTATAATCCGGATTTACCAAACGGTAATCGCCAAAACCGGTTTGATCTAAAAACACGAAAGATCTATTCAATTCGTAATATTCCCATATTTCGTATGGCTTCGAGTTCATATCTAAAGGATGTCTTTCAACAGAGCTTGGCGGACCAAACGTAATAAAAACCATTCCCATATCGCTGCGCCATCCTTCACCAAGTCCTTTGAAATGTTTGTTGGAATAATCAATTCGTCTGTAATATTCATAAAGAATCGGGTTATCTTCTTGTTTAGGATTTGGTTTTTTCTTATCCCAAAAAGCTAAGAAGCGTTCCATTTTTTCATCATAAGTTTTTCCACCTTTTATATAATCTAATTCTTCCGGGGACGCTATGTACATCATCTGGTTAATAGCTTTGTCTAGATCTATTATTGAAGAAGGTAAGCCGGCAATTTTGGCACTTAATTTTTTTTCTACTGAGGTGATCTCTTTCCAATTAATATCTTTTAGAGTAACAGTTAACAAGAAATCTCCAACCGTAAAAGTTGTATTCTTTATATTGTGGGTAATTGTATTGACGCCTGGTTTGAGCGTACGGGGATCTTCCTGTTTTAGAGAAGTGTTATTTTTAAGATCACTCAATGTGTATTCGAGAACTACATCCTGCTGTTTGCTGGAATAAAGATCAAAGAAGAATGAAAGTGAGGTGTTTTTACTTGTAACGGTAGAAGAAACATTCGGAATAATTTTTTCTCCGGCAGCGTCTTTTACTATTTCAGAGATGAGCATTACATCACTCATTCCTAGAGAATCTGTTATTTGACGAACATTGAGAGGCAATTCTTTAGATGAAATTCGTCGTGAATCGGAATCTTCGACTACACATTTTAAAAAATATTTACCGGGAGGCAGATCATAAGATTTGTAGGTAAGAAAAAAATTAGATTTAGACAATGTATTGGAAAAGTCTTCGGAACTAACTTTTTCTTTCCAGTTGCGTTCAAAGATGATATTATTTTTCCCTTCATCCATAAAGGTTAAGGTTATGTCAAACCCGCCGTGGAATCCGTCATCTTTTTTAATAAAAGAAATAATTGAATAAGGCACTTGAACGAAAACATCAACGCGCGTTTTATTCGGTATGGTGCTTTTGTATCCGGCGTAATCAAGAAAGAAACTGCCTGCGTTTGTAAATGTATTATTGCCGGATGAGTATTCAACTTGGGCTAACAATACCGACGCGAAAAGAAACGATAACAAAATTATTTTTTTCACTTCTAATACTCCTTTTTCAGAAATCAAATTACTTGCCGAATAGATCATACTCATTGTAATCGTAAATATCAACGTGATAAAATTCACCCACGTGAAATTTTTTCTCTTTTGCATTGATCAAAATTTCGCCGTCAACTTCGGGTGCGTCGCGTTCCGAGCGGGCAATGTAATATTTGCCGTCAAGCGAGTCAATTACAACCTTCAATTTTTTGCCAATATAAATGCGGTTTTTCTCTTCCGAAATTTCTTTCTGAATTTCCATTAATGTTGCCTTCCGTTCCTCTTTTATTTCCGGAGATATCGGATCGCCTAAAATAAAACTTGGTGTGTTCTCTTCAATAGAATATGTGAAAACTCCAAAACGGTCGAATTTTATATCGCGGACAAACTGGCAAAGTTCCTCAAACTCTTTTTCGGTTTCATTGGGATAACCGACAATAAATGTGGTCCGTAGAGTTAGACCCGGAATTTTATCTTGAAGAGTAGTGAGGAGTTCTTTTGTCCTTCGTTGAGTAATTCCGCGCCGCATAGATTTTAGCACCGGATCGGAAATATGTTGAAGCGGAATGTCTATGTATTTACAAATTTTCGGATTGCTCATAATCTCATTTATCAAATTATCCGGAAAATGTGAGGGATAAACATAGAGAAGACGAATCCATTCGATACCGGAAATTTCGGAAATTTTATGAAGCAGCTCGGCAAGATTTCTTTTTCCGTAGAGATCAATTCCGTAGTCTGTTGT
>JAJYXU010000134.1 GCA_021801605.1 Bacteroidota bacterium | reverse complement strand
TGTTGCCCCTGCTCCTTCAGCTATTGTTCTAACAATTAGTCCGGAATTAACATCGTAATAATTTGTAGCTTTTTTTCCGGATGGATATGTAAACGTAACGCGGTAAGCATCTTTATTATTAACTGTTTCCATTCCGGTTAACTCAGTTTTAATATTATTCTTAGCATATTCAAGCATAGAATAGAGTGTACCAAATTTCATTTGTTCAATTTGATCCGGAGTCATATTCAGCTCTTGTCCCATTGCACTCGATTTCCCCTTTTCTCCATCAAAGACCGTAGTCTGCCGTCCAACTCCAAAATCAACAAGCTGATAAAACCTGTTAGGAGCTTTTTGAGATTGTGTCATAGTTATATTCATTCCCTGCATAGCGCCGGACATTTTTGTTGTTTTGTCTTTCACTTTAAGAATATTTTCTTTACCGCCGATTGCTTCGATGTATTTATTAAGAACTTGTTCAACAGTTACTCCTTCCGGAACTTTCTTTAAGTTAGGATCGTATTTCTCTCCGTAGATATCTAAGTAATCAACTTTTCCGCTTACACTGAATTTGGAGATATTTTTTGCAATCTCCTGCGCATTACCTACAATGACAATATTTGCGTTATTTGGCTTAATATATTTTTTTGCGACTGCTTGAACATCATCAACAGAAACTGCACTCAAGTTTTTGAGATAATTTTTGTAGTAATCCTTTGGAAGATTATATCGTGCAATATTAATAGCAAAATTAGCTATAGTTGCCGGTTGTTCCAGAGTGCGTATAAAACTTCCGGACAATAAATTTTTAGCGTTCTGAAGTTCCGTCTCGCTCACTTTTTCATTTCTAATTTTTTTCATTTCGTTCATTATTTCGGTAATGGCGCTATCCGTCACTGAGTTTCTAGCTTTTGTTGAAGCAGAGAAACTTCCAATTAGTTTATCGGGATTCAAACTTGAGTATGCGCCGTAAGTATACGCTTTAGATTCTCTTAAGTTCATAAACAATCTTCCGGTTGCACTGCCTCCTAAGATTAAATTAGCAACCTTAGCTTTTATTACATCTTCGCTCCCAGTCGGCAATTCTACAGGATAGCAAACAGAAATAACAGATTGAACCGAACTTGCACGGTCAACAAGATCAACTTTAGTTACAACCGGGGCTTTCGGTGTTTGATATGTATTACTGGGAACATCTTTCTTTTCCCATTTGTCAAGATATTTTTCTATTAAAGATTTTGCTTTCGCTTTGTTTATATCGCCAACAATTGCGAGATATGAGATGTTTGGTCTGAAGTATGTATCAATATATTTCGAGCACATATCAAGAGTAATTGATTTTACACTTTCTTCGGTTTCAGATTCTCCGTATGGATGTTCTTTGCCATATATTACCGCATCAGAAACTCTTTTTGAAATTGCATCGGGATCATCTTTTTGATAAGCTAATCCGGATAAAGTTTGTTTTCTGATCTTTTCAAGTTCTTCTTGTTTGAAATCGTGATTTAATATAATATCCGACACAATCCCTATAATTTTTTCTGTGTACTTGGAAAGACCGGATGCGAAAATGCCTGAGGAAGAAGTTGACAGCGATGCGCCAAGGAAATCAATTTCTTCATCGAGTTTATCTTTTGTTCTGTTCTTAGTTCCCGTGCGTAAAAGTTCTCCTGCTGTAGAAACAAAACCTGCGTTTTTCCCTTCAACAATCGGGTCGGAGTCAACAACTAAACTAAACGTAACTTCCGGCAATTTGTGGTTTTCTACAACGAACACTTTAAGTCCGTTTGCAAGAACAAATGAATACGCATTACCAATCTTTACTTCGGGTGCGGGACCTGGCTGCGGGCGTTTACTTCTATCCAACTGCGCAAAAGAAATTGACGCAGTAAATAGAATCAACATTAATACTAAAATTTTGTTTTTCATTTTTATTACTCCGTTATGTTTTCAATTCTTAATTGTCATACAAAGCAAAGCATCTCTAACCAATAGGTAAAAGAGATTCTTCAGAATGACATTGTTATTTCTTCTCCATTGATTTCGGTAAGTAATAGAGTGTTACTCTGTTTTCTTTTGTTAAATATTTATTGGCAACCCGTTTGATGTCTTCACGGGTAACTTTCATAAAACGCTGGAGTTCGGTATTAATCAAATTTGCATCGCCAAAATAAACAAAGTAGTTGGCAAGACTTTCGCCAACTCCCTGTACAGTTGAATTCCTTGTTACGTATTCTGTCTCAACTTGATTTCTAATCTTTTGAAATTCTGTTTCGGTAATTAACTCTTTCTTTACTTTTTCAATTTCGGCATCAATTGCCGATTCTAAATCTTCCGGTTTAACTCCTGCGTTAGCAACAGCAAGCGCAATAAATAATCCGGGATCTTCTAATGGAAAAGGAATAGATTGAACTGTAACCGCTTTCTGTTGTTTGTCTTTAATTTCTTTTGTCATTCTAGAACTTTCACCGCCGGTAAGGAGAGTGCCCAGCATTCTAAGTGCATAATAATCGGCAGTTCCTTGTGCCGGCATATGATATGCTTGAAGAACAAGGGGAAGCTGAACATTATCATAAACAATCTCTCTCACTTCAGCTGTCTTAACCGGTTCAACTTCTTTAGGACGGTTTATCTCCAAGTTCCCTTTCGGAATATCGCCGAAATATTTTTTAATAAGCTCTTTTGTTTTAGCAACGTCAATATCGCCTGAAATGGTTAGCGTTGCGTTCTGCGGAACATAGTATTGTTTATAGAATGCAATAAATTCATCTAGCTTTGCTTGATCAATATATTGTGCCGAGCCAATGGGAGTCCATCTGTAAGGATGAACTTTGTATGCATTACTAAATATTTTTTCAATTAACGTTCCATAAGGGCGGTTATCAAGACTCTGTTTGCGTTCTTCTTTAACAACTTTACGTTGAGTTTCAACACCAATGCTGTCAATCTTTAAGTGCATCATTCTTTCGGATTCCATGTACAATCCAAGCTCAAGCTGGTTTGACGGAAGATTTTCGAAATAATAAGTCCTATCAAAAGAAGTATTCGCATTCAAAGCGCCGCCCGCCGCTTCAATAATCTTAAAATATTCACCACGTTTAATGTTAGGCGAGCCCTCGAACATTAAATGTTCGAAGAAATGTGCGAAACCTGTTCTTTGAGGATCTTCGTTTTTACTCCCAACATGATAGAGCACTGATACTGCTACTATTGGAGTAGTATTATCTTGATGCAAGATTACGTTCAATCCGTTATCTAATTTGTACTGAATGAAATCAATTCTCTTCGCTTGTGCGTTGACCAGCACAAATCCTGCTAATAGAAAAAGCAAAATGAGTTTGCGTTTCATTGAAACAGCTCCTTTTGATGTGATTTGATTAGATCTTCTCGTAATTTTTGTTTTAAACTTAGCAAAATCCTTAAAAGATTGCGAATAATTTGACGTTCTCGATACCCAAAAAATAGTATTTCAAATCACTCTCTCTTTTTATTATTATGCAATTGTTTTTGAAGGGTAACCGGCGGATTGATGAAAAAATTTTTACCAAAGCTGCTCATAACTATTTTTTTCCTTTCTTTTATAGAAATTACCGCAAGTCCGTCAATAATTCTTCTGCCGGATGAGAAGAATGAATTAAGCAAATCTCGGCAAAGTCAGCGCAACAATCAGCCATCAGAAATTAATTATTCTATAGAACCATTTTATGATTTAAATGCATTCCGTTTAATTGTTGTTCTTGAATTCAAAGGGGATAAATCAGGTGAGACTAAAATAGTTCTACCAAGCAGTCCGGATCTCAGCTCTGTCAAATATTTAAAAGCTCTTTCACCCAATACATATATTCTAGATACAGATAAACCGGAATACAAAATTGTCAAACATCCGCCCGGTTCATCGGTGCAAATTTACTATCAATTTGAGGAATCAAGGCATGGCGATCTGGAATTAGGCAATCATTACATGGCGATTGTGAACAGACGCTATTTTCATTTCCTCGGTGAAACGTTTTTTATTGTGCCGGCATGGGATGATAACACTGAATGCAGTTTAAAAATTATGTGGAATCATCTGCCAACAAATTGGAGCTTAGAAAATAGTTTCGGAGTAAATGAAAAATATCAAGAATTTAAATTGTCGTTGTGGAAATTTAGACATTCAGTTTTTGCCGGCGGAGATTTTAAGATTATACAACGTTTCATTGGAAAAGATATTATTTACATTGCCATGCGGGGTAATTGGAAATTTTCAGAAGATCAATTCTGCGATTTGGTACGCGATATAATGATTGAAGAAAGAAATTTCTGGAATGATCACAGCACCCGATACTTTTTAGTGAACCTTCTTTCAATTTCCGATGGAGGGGACCAAAGTGGAATTGTAAGGGACAATGTTTACTCATTATTTTTATCATCCGATAGGATAATTGATATAAGAATGAAACGGCTTCTCTCACACGATATATTTCATACCTGGATTGGAGAAAAAGTTCAGTTCGCAGATCCCGAACAACTGGTTTACTGGTTTAAGGAGGGTTTTACCGATTATTATGCAGATTTGATTTTACTTCGTGCAAAATTAATTTCACTCGATGAATATGTTGATCAATACAATACGATACTCGAAACATATTACACATCGCCAATGCGTTATGAAAAAAACGAACGATTGATAAGTGAATTCAAGAGCGATAAAGATTTAACACGATTGCCATATCAGCGGGGACAAATATTCGCGCACAATCTTAATTTCGTGATTCTAAAAAATTCCTCATGGAAAAAAACGCTTGATGATCTGATGCGTGATCTCTTATCCCGCTGCATTAATGAATCGTTGATAATCTCCAATGGAAGTTTAAGCGCATTAATAAGATTTTATGCGGGAGATCAAATACTTTCGGAAATGATGCGTACATTAAATTCGGGTGGTGTCTTAAAAACTATTCCGGAAGCGCTCGGACCATGCTTTAAGATGGAAATCGATTCGCGCAAAAGATTAATTATTTTTGGCGAGCAGTATGATATACCTTCTTACAAACTAAAGAACGAAAACCAGCAAATAGATAAAAGTTGTTTAAGTTGGTTTGGTGTGGATTGATGATCTAAGGTAGAGACTCGACCACTTTTTGCCTTATCGTATAGCTTCCTCTGAAATTCCTGGATTCCAACTATGTTTGTTAGCTTCTGCAATACACATTCCTTTGTTTCTTTGGTTGC
>JAJYXU010000165.1 GCA_021801605.1 Bacteroidota bacterium | reverse complement strand
TTTCAGAGGTCTCAATTACTTATGAGACAACCTCATGACAAGAAAACATCTCGCTGAAATTATCTTGCTGGTCTTAACTCATACCTCTTCATATTCTATATCTCATCTATATCTCAATCTCAGTTTTCTTCATGAAAAATTTTTGTTTTTAGTATTGAGAAATTTTTAAGCAATTAAATTTTATCTCTGCAATTCTTATTCTCTTTATATTTCGATGCATAATTTATGGAGAATTGTAAATGAAAACTTTTTCGATGAAGACTGACGCGATGAAGACTGACGCATTAACCGGAGAAAACTATTTGGAAGTTTATCTGCACGGACAGCAATTAGTTACCGATCCATTTCTCAATAAGGCATCTGCTTATAGCGAAGAAGAACGATTAAATTTAGGACTTGCAGGATTGCTTCGCCCAGCGATCTCGGGCATTGATGAACAAAGACAGAGAAGCTATGAAATGTACAAACGCAAACACGATGAAATTGAAAAGTACATTTTTCTTCAAGGGTTACTTAACAGGAACGAGACGTTGTTCTACAATCTTCTTTGTAACAATCTGATCGAGATGCTGCCGATTGTCTATACTCCGACAGTAGGAAAGGCATGCTTAATGTTAAGTCACATCACAAGGGAATACCGCGGTATTTATATCACCCCGGATAATATCGGAAGCATTGACAAGATATTTCAAGGAATCTCTTTGCCGGATGTTTACTTAATAGTTGTGACTGATGGCGAAAGAATTCTTGGCCTTGGCGATCTCGGCTCCGATGGTATGGGTATTCCTGTTGGTAAAATTAATTTGTACGTAGCTGCCGGAGGATTACATCCTTCGTGCTGTCTGCCTATCAGTTTGGACGTAGGAACAAATAACGAGAATCTTCTCAACGATCCGCTTTACCTTGGTTATAAAAAGAAGAGGCTTGAAGGTAAAGAGTATGATGAATTCATTGAACGGTTTGTTTTAGGAGTGAAACGAAATTTTCCGGACGCATTACTTCAGTGGGAAGACTTTGCAAAGCATAAAGCTTTTAAACTGCTTGAGAGATACCGCGAAAGAATTCTTTCTTTCAATGATGATATTCAGGGAACGGGATCTGTTGCGCTTTCTGCGTTAATTACTGCAATGAGAATTAAGAAACAAAAATTCTCTGATCAGCGTTTTCTTATTGTCGGTATGGGACAGGCCGGTTTTGGTATTTCATCAAACATTCAGAATATGCTGATAGAGGAGGGGCTGTCAAAAGAAGAAGCTACAAGCAAAATATTCACATATGATGTTTGCGGACTTTTATTAGAGGATACTCCCGGCTTAACCGAAAATCAAAAACGGTTTGCTCAGAAACAATCTTCGGTAGCCAATTGGAAATTAGAATCCACGAATTCAATTTCTTTGTTGGATATTGTTCGCAATGCCAAAGTTTCAATATTGATTGGTGTTACTGCAAGCAACGGACTTTTCAATTCCGATATCTTATCACAGATGGCAAAGAATGATGAACGTCCGATAATATTTGCATTATCTAATCCAACTTCAAAATCGGAATGCACACCGGAAGAAATTGTAAAAGCTACAAATGGAAAAGGATTATTTGCAATGGGGAGTCCATTCTCTCAATTTGAATTGTTTGGAAAGAAATTTGTTACATCTCAATGCAACAATCTTTACATTTTCCCGGGGATTGGTTTAGGAGCCCTTGTTAGCCGCTCTACAAGAATTACTACAAAAATGTTTTTGAAGGCAAGCAAAGCAATTAGCGATTTGGTAACCGAAGAACAATGTAACGAAAATATGCTGCTGCCAGATTTAAAAAATATTCGGGATGTATCTTTTCATGTGGCTAAAGCCGTAGCTATTGAAGCACGTGATTCGGGTTTGGGACGTTTATTGAGCAATGAAGAATACGATCGCGTTATTAAAAAAGCACAATGGGAACCGCAATATTATCCATTTAGATCGGGTATAAAATAAAAGTTACAGACTGAGTAGCGAAAGTTCTTTAAAATAAAAAAGGAGAGTTGTAATAACTCTCCTTTTTTGATAAAGCAAAAACAAATTATTTCTTTATCGCTGGTTTAGCCGCTTCAACTTTCTTTTCAGCTGCTTCTTTTTTCATTTCAGCTTTCTTTTCAGCCGCTTCAACTTTCTTTTCCGCAAGTTTCTTTTCCGCTTTAACTTTCTTCTCGGCAACTGGTTTTGCAGCTTCTACTTTTTCAGCTGCTTCTTTCTTTGCTGCTTTAACTTTCTTCTCAGCAACCGGTTTAGTAGCTTCAACTTTTTTAGCAGCTACTTTCTTTGCGGCTTTAACCTTCTTTTCAGCAACTGGTTTAGCGGCTTCTACTTTCTTTTCTGCAACTTTCTTTTCTGTAGCGGCTTTTGTTGCTTCAGCTTTCTTTTGTGGTTGAGCTTGTGCAAAAGCTACTGATGTAAAAGCAACTAATACTACTAATGCAACTAACTTTTTCATTTGGTACTCCTTTGTTTTGTTAAATACTTATAAAATTTACAGAAGGAACATAGGCTCCTTGAATTAAGAAATCCTTAAAGAAACATTAAAAAATGTTAATCTTTGCAAAGTCAGAAATAAGCGTAAAATAGCATGATTTATAGAAACAGAATAACTATCTTTAAACGAAAAACATTCAATGGGATGATATGACAGTATTTTTCTCCAAAGCATGCGAGCTGGGTCTTCAAGCCGTACTGTTTTTGTCCACTAAAGAAAAAAAAATCTATAACGCCGAAGATATTTCTGCGGAATTAAAAGTTCCTAAGGAATTTGTATCAAAAGTCTTACAAATTCTAACAAGCAGCGGAATAGTGGGATCCAAAAAAGGAAAAAATGGCGGTTTCTTTTTGGCAAAAGAACCAAGCATAATAAAGTTAATTGATATTGTTGAAGCTATAGACGGATTGGATGTTTTCAGATCATGTGTTCTCGGTTTTCCCGGCTGCTCACACGAAACACCGTGTCCCGTGCATCATCAATGGGGAAAACTACGCGAAGAAGCTTTTCGGATGTTAAGTGAAGAAACACTGGAAAATTTAAAAGTGAAAACTGCCAGCAAAATAGCATCATTATAATATTTGTCATTTGGAGGATTAAATGAAAACCCCATTAAGGAAGGATGAAAAGGTTTTTTTTGAAACACACAAACATTGGTTTGTTTTAATACTCCCTTTGATAATTACACTTATAATTATTGCATTGTCCGCCTACCTCTATACAAAATTAGAGGTGATACAATGGTGGCATTTTATAGTACCCGTCTTCGCATTCTTCTACTTTATATACAAATACTATTCATGGAAATTTGATCTATGGGTAGTTACAAGCCATAGAGTTATAGATGAATTCGGTGTATTTTCAATCAACTCTAAAGAAAGCCCAATCGACAAAATAAATAACGTATCCTATCAGCAGTCTCTTTTAGGAAGAATGCTGGGATTTGGCAATGTCCAGATTCAGACGGCAGCTGAAATGGGAGAGACAAGCTATACTTTTATTTCGCATCCTCAAAAATTAAAAGAAGCACTTTCAGCTGCGCAGGAACAGTATAAAGATTATCAGATGAATAAGCAGGCATTTAAACTTGCAGATGCAGTTGATGGTGAAATAGGGGAAGAGACGAAAGAATGTCCTTATTGTGCCGAAAAAATTAAAGCGAAAGCAAAGGTCTGCCGTTATTGCAAAAGAGAATTATAACTCTTTCGTTGCTTCAATAAAGATATCCTTCGAATCGCCGGCGTTAAATTTTTTGCCGGTAAAATTCTTTGTGAATTTAATTCTGTTGAATCCGGCTTCTTTGAGATACGACTTTATTTCACTTGTAGTGTGCGGATAATGTTTAGTAGTAACGAGTTGAAATTCTTTTGGCAAGTTTTGTGGAAAAGAAAGAATATTGAAGTCCAGATCATCCTTGCGGAAATCGTAAAAGCGGATAATAATTTTCCCGTCACGGTTAGCAATATTGTTAATTCTTTTGTTCTCTTTTTTGATTAACCCGTAGTTTAAAATATGAAGAAAAACTTTTCCGCCTGGTAGAAGCAGACCATAAATTTTCTTAATTGCTCTTTCTAATTGTTTTTTATCTAAGTGTGCAATTGTATTTCCAACCGATACAACGTAATTGAATTTCCCGTTGTAGTTCTTTGGCACAGATTCGAATGAATGCGTGTGGGTTTCTATATCAACTTTATACTTTAATGCGTTCTGTTTTACTTCTTCTATCATTTTAGAGGAAATATCAAATGCTATTATGCTGTGCCCGTTCATGGCAAGTGCAATCGAATCCAAGCCAATCCCGCAGCCAATATCTGCTCCAATTCCTTTGATCGGAAATATTCTTTGATATGCGCCCTTGCGTAATTCCAGATTTTTTTCGAAGTCAATCATTTTTTCATAAAAATCTGAAATCTCATCATAGAATGAATCAGCTGTAAGAAGTTCCGTTTGCTTGTTTCTCATTATGTCTCTTCGAATTATCAATTACAATTTACTCAGTTTACCTTATGCACAAAAGTTTTTCAATTATCATTTCTTTGCAATCTCCGCGTTAACTTAGCGTTCTTTGCTTGTGCCGTGAAGTTAAAGAAAAGTTTTTTGACAAGCTGTAATAAAGATGATACAATCTCTCAATCAATTGTGCAAAGAGAGCCGAAGTATCGGTAAAGTTGTACAGGCGAATTTACCAAACCGCTCTGCGCTGCAAAAGGCGTAAGGCTGCTGTTGTGAACGGATATTGTGCAAAGGATGTAGAGAAAAGCCCCGTAGAAGAAAAGGGGGCAAGCTGTTAGAGACCATTGAAAAGTGCGCATCAAGCCATAGAAGAAGTCAGGCAGAATTGCTACAAGCAAGATTGTGTGATAGATATGGAGATAAGCAGCTTTTTCGATGAGATAGACCATAATCTTGATGCTCAAAGCAGTAAGCCACGTAATAGAAGAAAAGAGGGTGAAGCTTTACATAGAGCGCTGGTAAGAGATGCCGATAGAACAGAGAGATGTCAAAACAATGGAAAGGCACGCCTCAAGGCGGAGTAATAAGTCGAGACCTCTGAAAAATAGAATTGTACAGGACTGCAACATTTTTAATAGCACACATATGACGCGGATTTGGCAGATTTTGGCGGATTAAATCTGCGTTAATCCGTTTAATCTGTGTCATCTGTGTTCTATTCTTAATTTTTCAGAGGTCTCATTGAATAACACAAGCCGTATGACGGGAGACTGTCACGTACGGTTCTCTGAGGGGTTGAAGGGTGAAACTCCCTTCGACCTATTCGGCGAGAAAAGTCTTTCACGTACAAGACGCAAGGTTATTTATTCAAAATTGCTTTAATGTAGTTTTCCCAGCTCAGATTTTTTGCGGTCTCTGTTACATTTTCTTTCGGTATTGGATGTTCAACAAATTTCTTCATTGCAAGATACATCGAATCAATATCATTTGGTTCTGCAAGATAACCATTATACCCCTCACTGATGCTTTCTGAAAAATGCCCGATTCGTGTTGCCACACTCGGCACGGAAAAATTATAGGCGGTTGATTCCACTCCGGAGGGCGTGGCAACTAGATAAAACAAAACATTGCAATCCGCCACTTGAAAATATTTATGAACCTCTTCATTTGGAACATAACGGTTAACAGCAACAACTTTATTGCTAAGATTCATCTCGTCTATTAAGTTTAGCGGACGGTAATCGCTTTCGTCTTCTTTCTTTTTCAAAAGAATTTTTTTTATTGCACCGAACAAACTTTTTTTGATTTTTGTAGAGAGTTTGTTTGTGTCGAGCGTATTCCAAAAAGATTCGCCGACTATAAGAAGCGAAACATCGTCTCGCTCATTAGCAAGTTTAGCAAACGCTCGAATAACGTTGTGCAGACCTTTGTACCTTCTGATGAATCCAAAGAAAAGAAATACATTCTTTTTTAACCCAAGCTCCTGCTTTGTTCTCTCTTTATCAAAATTTGGATCGGGAGTAAACATATCATAAACAGGGTGGTAAAGTTTAATAACTGTTTTTTCGTCTGGATGAGACGCGCGGTTGCCGGTTGTATCTATAAAAAATTTCTGTTCCGGAAAGACCTGTCTCAATTCCTCGTAATATTTCTGTGCGTGAACAATGTATGAATCGGCATTACGGAGCGCACGTTTCAAAAGAAAGCTGTCAATTACACTTTCTTCTTTTTGTTTAACAACATGTAGGATGAAAATAATCTCGCAGTTTGTTTTCGCTTTAACTTTTTTCAAAATTGTATTTATGGGCAAACCTTGAATAGCAATAGCCCATTGTACAATCAGAATATCCGGCTTGATATTGTTTATTATATCCGCTGTCTGATACCATGAAAATGGATTATTGTAATTGGTAGCATAAGTAACTTTTATGTTTGTTCCTTCCAAAGGATTGGTTGGGCTGGTTCGGTTTATAAAATCGCGCGGTATGATTGAAGGATATTGATACGTCCACGAAACGATATGCGTTTCAACATTATCCCTTTTAGCAAATTCTTTTGCAAGAGACAATGTGTAATTAGCAATTCCGCCTTTAAATTTTGGTCCGGGACCGAAGATGACGATTTTCATTTAGTAATTAGCTGTTAACAATTCATTAAAGACGGTCAAAAATACTAATTTTTATTTGGAAAGGAGACGAGATAAAAATGACTTTCACCGTGAACCAGAGTAAGATTATCTTATAGAGGTCAAATAAAAGTCATTTCCACGTATAATCGGTTGCTGTAAAATAACAACCGATCATTTTTTTTCTTTAATGATATATTCTTTCTCGTCATTGAAATTATGAACGAGTATTTCACCGAGAAGTCCGATTGCAAAAAATTGAACTCCCACAATTGTCAAGAGAATGCCAAGAAAAAGTAAAGGACGATTGCTGAGAGAATATCCGTAAAATAATTTTTCGAAGGCAAGCCATGCGCTTATAACAAAACCGACTAATGCGGTTATCATTCCAACAAATCCGAAAAGGTGCATTGGGCGTTTGATATAACGCGTTGTGAAAATGACGGTAATTAAATCTATAAAACCTTTAAAGAAACGGGAAATACCGAACTTTGTTTTTCCGTACCGGCGCGGATGATGCTTCACAATAATTTCCGTTACAGAAAATCCTTTCCAATCAGCAAGTACCGGAATGTAGCGGTGCAGTTCACCGTAAACGTTTATGCTTTGTACAACTTCTTTGCGGTAAGCTTTCAAGCCGCAATTAAAATCATGAATCTTGATACGAGTAAACAAACGCGTTATATAATTAAAAAACTTTGATGATAATTTTTTGATTATCGGATCGAATCTTTTTTTCTTCCATCCGGAAACCATATCGAAACCCTGATCGAGCTTTTTCAGAAGGTTGGGAATTTCATTCGGATCATCTTGAAGATCGGCATCCATTGTAATAACTGCATCTCCAGTTACGTGTTTAAATGCAATTTGAAGCGCCGCAGATTTTCCGTAATTCGAACGAAAGCTGAAATAACGAATTTTATTGTCAAAACGTGATAGCTCTTTTATTACATTGAGAGATTTATCCGTACTACCGTCATCTATAAAGATTATTTCGTAATCAATGGAAATTGTTTTCAATGATTTTTTTATTTCGTTGTAAAGAGGGCGAAGAGATTCTTCTTCATTAAGAAGCGGAACAACAATTGAAACTTTTTTGAAAGAGACGCCCTGACTCTCGCGTAGCTGCTGGGTTTGATCTCCTGATTGTGGACGGAATTTTTTTCTATTGTTGTAGTATCTTCTGTAAGGTTTCTTCTGCTGAGGTTTACCTTGCGGTTGCGGCTGACCCTGCTGTTGTGGTTGTTGACCTTGTGGGTTCTGTGGATTCGTGGTTTCCGGTTTATTCTGATTATCCAATATACTTATCCGTCTTTCTAAACAATTTATTTTTGATTTCCCTAGTCAAAGTTAAAACAAGAAGCCGCTAAAATCAATTTGAGAAATCTTTTCACCGCAGACACAAAGGCGCAGAGAAATCAAGTTTGACACTGCTTGAAACAATATTTAAATTTCTTTCAACAAGAAAGCAATTTTATGGGCGGAATCATTTTCTGGGGAATTGTGCGGACGGCAATTTTGATTCCTGTACTCTGGCTTCTTAGCGGTATGATGGAGTATAAATATTGGTGGTGGTTCGGAATATTATCTGTTTACGGGGTTATCATTCATCCGGCAATGATTCAATACAGAATGTTCCTTCAAGAGAATGATGAACTAATTAACAACACACTCTGTTCTTCTTGCATGCATTTTGATAAAACCGCGGTTATTTGTCAGAAGTACGATCAACACCCGACTCTAAAGAACCTTCCATGCGAAGGGTTAGATTGGGAACCAACAGGAATAAAAAATGAAGAGACAGAAATACATTCATAATAAAGAAAAAGCTATTAGGAACAACGTTCAATTCTGTACTGAATGCGGAGAAGATTTAAATTCTTTTGGATTGCCGGGCGAAGAAATTGATCTAAAAAAAGTTCAAGAGCACCATAAACTCTGTAAAGAAAAAGGAAAGTTTAAAGGCGACGTTTGTTCGAAGATGTTTATAGCAGATCTCTCCGAACCTATTTCTTTAAAGGATGAAGACGAGTAAATAGATCATTTACTGCTTCGGCAAAACGCGGACCCGGCCTAGAATACAAATCTCTATTAACAAAAATCACATTATTATTTTTTATTGCTTTCATTCGTGCCCATTCCGGATAAGTGTTTTTAATTTTTGTAATGTTCTCGTCGCCATCTGCCGGAAGGATTATATAATCCGGATCGCGTTTCAAAATCTCTTCCCGTGAGAACATAGGATAATTTACCGGTGAATCTGCCGCTATGTTTTTCAATCCGCACATTACCATGAATTCATTCAAAAAAGTTTTTCCGCCGGCAAGCATTAAAGGTCTTAGATCAACTATAAACATAGCGGATTTCGTTGGAAAGTCTTTAGACGAAGCTTTGGTTTTTGTTATGATTGAATCCCACCTTGCAATTTTAAATTTTGCCGCTTCTTCTATTTGAAAAATTCTTCCAAAATCTAAATATGTTTTTTTGATTCCCTCAAAGTTGCGCGGATTGGAAACAAAAATTTTTATCCCAAGCTGGCGAAATTTATCATAAGTCTCTTTTGTGTTTCCTTCAACAGTGATAAATACAAGATCCGGTTTCAGCGTTACAATTTTTTCAAAGTTGAAAGTGAGCATATCGCCAACTTTCTCAATTTTCTTTGCCGCTTCGGGATAATTACAATAGAGTGTGTTGCCTACTAATTTATTCCCCAATCCAAGATCGTAAATCATTTCAGTGAGATTAGGTGCAAGAGTAATAATGCGTTGAGGAATTTTATTAAAGATGTGTATTGTTCCTAAATCATCCTTTACCGAAACACCACTCTGAATCGGGTTATTCTCCTTGCTGCAAGAAGCGAGGAAGAAAACCAAAGAGAAGATTAAAAAGATTTTTTTTAACATTGTCGTACGATCTTAATAAGTCACCTTACGCAAATTGTGCTTTATAGTAACCCCGACATTTATGTCGGTGGCTAGATGTTAGTTTATTTTCCCCACAACGTAAAGAGGGTGTGTGAAAACACCAATGCAAAAACGAACTCACCCTAAATCCCTCTCTTAAAAAGAGAGTGACTTTGAAAACGGTGCGAGATCGCCCCTTCTCTTTTTAAGAGAAGGGGACGAGGGATGAGTTCATTACTTTGCCTCTATTTTTCACACACCCTCTAAACGTCGTGGTTATTGGAAAAGATGTCTTCGTAACAGTTAATAATTAACTGCGGAATAATACAAAAATTGTTGGAATGAGTTCATAAAATAAGAGGCGAAGTTAATCGCCTCTTAAATCATCAATATATCTTGCCTACCGGTATGACTGGTTCAAAACTCACAAATCGTTTCTATTTCTTATTGGAGATCATTTTCATCCGCATATCTTCCGCGAGTTCTTTTATTTCAGTCAAGTCGCGTTGCATCTCGCTCCAGCCATACCACAATGCATAATCAGGATTCATGTGAAATGTTCCCTGGAATGTTCTCATTCTGTGTTCGAGGAACATCACAAAAAGTTTTTGTTCAACAACAGTTGGTGCATCATGGAAAGTGAGAAGATCAGGAAATGCTGAAGAATAATTAGCGGGTTTTGCAATCGCACCGTCTTTATAAAGTCCGGCGACAATTCTAATTGCTTCAGCCATAAGGTGATCGGCATTTTTAATCATATTATCACCTTTCTCAAGTTCCGCTTTTGCAAAATTACCTGAGTGACAATTGTTACACACTTTGAGCATCTTATCTCTTTCTGTTTGCCATGCTTCTTGTGTTAATCTTGCAACATCTGCAGCTTTAACAACATCTAATCTTCCGGTTGGTTTTCCTGTTGGATCCAAAACTCCCAGTCCCTGAAGAATTGTTACACGGTCGTCAGTCCACTGTTTATCTTCCGGCATTGGAAGACGAACAGCTAAAAATCCCCAAGCAGTTCTAACTTCGTGGTTGCCTTCTGGCATATGACAAGTTTGGCAGGTTGGTGCAGCAGTTGTTTCAGGAAGAGTTCCGTTCTGTTTCAATAAAGCTCTTACTCCATGTTTAGAACCCGAGTACATTTCCCATTGCGGATGATCGAAACCCATATGACAAGTTTGACAAGCCTGTGGTTGCAATGCTTCTTTCTTTGAAAATGTATGGCGGGTATGACAAGCATCGCATGAAGCATGACCGAATACTGAACCATCAGCTTTTAATTTTTTAATTGTTGCTTCATCCTTTACGCCGATCTTATGGCAACTGCCGCAACCTTTCATTCCATCGGTTAATACCATCGGCAGCATGTGAGTTGTTGGCATGGCGTTCATTGCTGCCCAAGCTACTGCGTGTTTTCCTTTTTTGTATTGTGCAACTTGGGTGTCGTGACATGTGTTGCAAGTTTCGGGAGTTGGCATTTTAACTTTTGCAAAATCATCTGTTTTGCTGTGGTCTGTTCCATGACAGGCAGAGCAATCAACTTCGTTCTGTGAGTGTTTACTAATTTTCCAATCACTCACGATATTCGGAGTTACTTTGGTATGACAATCAATACAACTTTTCTGAGCATATGTGTAGCCCGATATGAAAAATCCAATCAATACAATAACAACTAATTTTGGTTTCATAAATACCTCTAAAAACGTTATTAAATATTTTTAATGAGACTAATAATTCCGATTATAATTTACTTCTCTCTCATAAAATTATCAAGCGAAAAATACTTATTTAGAAAATTAATCTTTGTAACAGAATAACAGCGAAAAATTATAAATATAAATTTTAGGTATTTGGTAAGAAAAAATTGGCTGTAGTTGAAAGGTATATAATGGTTAAATTTCCGTTCGTGCAAAGAATATTAGTTGATAATTACTTTTCTAATAAATATGTTCATCAGGAAAAAATTAAGGGTTTGGAGATAAGCTTATTTACACCGCCATTCAAAAAATAACTATGATGAATTTTTTGTGAGACCATTCAATTGACCAACCATATTCTATTAGTGAAATAATGCCAGCTAAAATAAATAACAAATTCGAACATGGAATTAAAAATAAACCAATAGGAGTATTCAATCATGAGTAGTCAACTATGGCAAAGAAAACCTGTCGAGCACTTCGAGACAGAAATGAGAGAGAGTAAACTCAAGCGGGTGCTTGGCAAATGGGGATTAACTTCTCTAGGAGTAGGAGCAATTATTGGGGCGGGAATATTTGTTATGACCGGTGTTGGCGCAAAGGAATATGCGGGACCGGCACTGGCTCTTTCATTCGTTGTTGCGGGAATCGGCTGTACATTTGCCGCATTATGCTATGCCGAATTCGCTTCTTTTCTACCTGTTGAAGGTTCTGCATACGCTTATTCCTATGCTACAATGGGAGAACTGTTTGCATGGATTATAGGGTGGGATTTAATTCTTGAATATGGAATGGGCGCATCTGCAGTTGCGGTCGGATGGTCCGGATACCTTGCAAAGTTTCTACATCTGTTCGATATAAAATTTCCGATCTGGTTGATGAACGATATTTTTACCGCTAAGGAGATGATTTCAGAAGCTACTAGCAAGGGAACACTTGCAGATCTTGCAACAAGGTATTCCGATCTTACTTTTCCTTCACTCTTTGGAATTAATATTGCAGCCAATGTTCCGGCGCTTCTTGTTATCTGGGTTCTTACTGCCATACTTGTAAGAGGGATTAAACAAGCTTCCAGCACTAATAATGTTATGGTTGCTATTAAGGTGGTTGTTGTGTTGTTTATAATTGTTCTGGGAGCTCAGTATATTAATCCGGCAAATTGGGATCCGTTCATTCCTGCACGCGGAACATTTACAGATTCATTCGGAGGGACTCATAATGCGTTTGGATTATTAGGAATAGTATCCGGAGCCGCATATATCTTCTTTGCATATATCGGATTCGATACCGTTTCAACTCATGCGGGTGAAGCTAAGAATCCCCAGAAAGATGTTCCTTTTGGAATTATTGCTTCTCTAATTGTTTGCACAATTTTATACATTCTTGTTGCTCTTGTATTAACAGGAATGGTTAATTATAAAGATATAGATATTACCGCGCCGATAGCCGCAGCATTTGGTGTGCACGGATTAAGTTTTGCTGTCTTTATTATTTCTCTTGCAGCGATAGCTGGACTTACATCGGTCAGTATTGTGATGCTTCTCGGTCAATCGCGCGTATTTTATGCAATTTCAAAAGACGGGCTTCTTCCTAAAAAAACATTTGGAGAACTTCACCCTGTATTCAGAACGCCATGGAAAGCGAATATATTAATTGGCATTGTTGTGTCGCTCGTTTCTGCCTTTACACCAATCGAAGGAATTTCCAAGATGGTTAACATCGGAACACTTCTTGCGTTCGTTATGGTTAGTGCTGCCGTGTGGATAATGCGCAAGAAGGAACCGGATCGCCCGCGTCCTTTTAGAGCGCCTGCAATTTGGTTCGTTGCACCAATGGGAATTCTTTTCAACTTGGGGATGATGCTTACTTTGGAATGGCAAAACTGGGTACGGCTTTTAGCCTGGTTATTACTCGGGTTAGCAATCTATTTCTTGTACGGAAAAAAACACAGCGTAATGGCACATAGACTTGCTAAGGAAAACGGAACGCTCTAAAAAATAGATCAATCAAGTTAATCTTTTCTTAACAAGAATAAATTCTTTAATAGGACTTTTGGATTAACGGAAGTCCTATTTTTATTCTCTCTCAACTTTATCCATGGTCTTTTCTTTCTCTAAAATTAATTTCTTTCCGGTAATGGTTTTGTCGGCAAACGATTTTTATTTATTTTTACGCCGCACCCATAGCTCAGTTGGTAGAGCATATGACTCTTAATCATCAGGTCGGGGGTTCGAGTCCCCCTGGGTGCACAAACAAATCCTAATTTACTTACGTGGTCGAGATTTTTTAGTTGTGCAACTTTCCATTTAATCTGTCTAAATCTTTCAATATGCTGGCAGTCGTTTAATCCTTTCGGTAGGGAGGGTATAGGGGCTTGAAAATCACGGCACATCATTTCCTTTTGATGCAACCCAAATTTTGAACCACTCTTCACGCGTCAGTTTTATATCCAAACTTTTGATTGCTGATTTGATCCGTTCAATTTTACCTGTACCAAGTATAACAATAAAATTTACCGGATGAGCCAGCAGCCATGCACTTGCAATCGCATCAACTCCAGCTTGATATTTATATGCGAGCTCATTCAACACATTTCTAACGCGATTTGCTTGATCGCTATCTTCCCAGAATATTTTACCGCCTGCAAAAGGAGACCAAACCATTGGGGAGAGACGCTTCTCTTGAAGATAATCAACATTTCCGTTATCAAAATGTTCCGTGCACAATACAGATGCTTCAATTTGATTTGTCGTAAGGGGAAAATCCAAGCGCGATTGAAGCAGAGAGAATTGATGAGGCAAAAAATTAGAAACACCGAAATGTAAAATTTTTCCAGTTTTTTTTAATTCATAAAAAGCTTCCGCAGTTTCATCTGCATTCATTAATGGATCGGGACGGTGAATAAGAAGAAGATCAATATAATCGGTATTCAAATTTTGCAGTGATCGTTCTGCTGATCTAATAACATGTAATTTTGTTGTATCATAGCAATGCATTGTATGTTCGGGAAATTTGGGAGATATTAATTTTATACCACACTTGGTAACTAATTGCATTGTTTGTCTCAGTGATGGATTTTCTCTTAACACGTTTCCGAAAATCTTTTCGCATTCGTATCCACCATAGATATCTGCATGATCGAAAGAAGTGATTCCTAATTCGAGCGATTGAGTTACTAAATTATTTATTTGTTTCGTTGTGTACTTCCACTCTTTTGCGCGCCAGAGACCAAGAGCCAGTCTTGAAAGATTCAATCCCATTTTATCTCCAAAGAAATATATTTGACGATATGTAATATAGTATTTAGATTGAATTAGTATTTAAAGGGATTAATGATGAAACAGAAATTTTACTTATTCTTTTTTCTAATTCTCAATTCGCCATTCTCAATTCTTTACTCTCAAAACGTTCGCCCAATCAAAGATGATATCGGTTTCTGTTGGAACGCAGGCGAGATGAACCACTTCGTAGATTATTTATCAAAAGAAAATTCCGGCAAATTAAAAGAAGAATCAAAAAATCTGGTTGCGGCAATTTCTGTTCACGATGATTATCTCTATGCCGGGAACGTTTATTATCCTTTATACAAAAATATTAAAACTAAAGAAGTTGTAATCTTTGGTGTAACACATGGTTCAGTTCGCAAGGAGATGGGAGTTCTTTCCAACGTTTTGATTTTTGATGAGTATGATAAATGGCGCGGACCGTACAAAGATGTGGAAATATCACCGCTGCGGGAGATAATTAAATCGAAACTGCCAAAAGAAGATTACATTGTTAGCAACAAAGCGCATAGTATCGAACATTCAATTGAAGCGTTGATTCCATTTCTTCAATATTATAATCGGGATATAAAGATCACACCCATTATGGTAACACAGATGCCGTTTGAAAGAATGGACGAGATGAGTACACGGCTGATGCAAATTATCGCAGAATACATTCGCGCAAATAAACTTGAGTTGTGTAAAGATATTTTCTTTCTCATTTCGAACGATGCAAATCATTACGGAGAAGATTTCAGCAATTCGCCGTATGGTTTAGATGCGAATGCACACAAAGTTGCAACCGGGAATGATCAACGGATTTTAAAACAAAATCTTGTTGGAGAAATAAACCATGCAGGCATTAAAAAACTAACCACAGAAATCTGGTCGGATTCAACAAGTAAAAAGCCAATTCCAATTTGGTGCGGAAAATATCCGATTACATTCGGTTTTCTTACTGTTACAAAAATTCTTAAAGAATTTGGTGAAGGCGAGCTTTATGGAAAACTTTTAAAATATTCCGACACTTTCACAGAAAAAGTTTTACCGGTTAAAAATACAAGCATGGGATTAACGGCGGTATTTTCATACAAACACTGGTGCGGCTGGTTTACAGAGGGATTTTATCTGGAAAGTAAAAAGCAGGAAGTACAAAATGAAAGGTGAAATGGAAAACCCATGGCTGCAAATTCCACTGGAAGATTACGAAGGACATATGTCCGCATCCAATGTTCAACAACTTCAAATGCTTGATGTAGTATTTGAAGATATTCTTAACGAGTTCTCGCCGAAGTCATTATGTGTTTTAGGAGCTACTGCAGGAAACGGATTCCAACATTTAATACAACGGACTTTTAACCGGGTAGTTGGAATAGATATTAATTTTAAATATACTGCAGAATGCAGAGCTTGGTTCATACAAGATGTTCCGAACCTCCAGCTAATATGCGCCGATCTAAATGAACTTGAATTGACAGATTCAATTTTTGATTTGATTCACGCAGCATTAATCTTTGAATACGTTGATGTTGAAAAACTCCTCTCCAAAATTTACCGATGGCTTAAACCGGATGGTAGATTGTCGGTAGTATTGCAATTACCGTGCGAAAACTCAGCCGCAGTTTCTGAAACACAATACCAAAGTGTTAAAGTCCTTGAACCGTTTATAAAACTTGTTGAACCGGATGAATTTAAAAGGAAAGCAGAGGAGTTGCAGCTAATCTGTGAAGAAAAGACGGAAATAATATTATCAACCGGTAAACGATTTATAAAAGCATATTTTAAAAAATAACGAGGTTGTCTCAAAAGTATTTTTCAAGTCACACTGAGCGGAGTCGAAGTGTGATTAGAGCATGTTAGCCCATTTCTCGACTTCGCTCGAAATGACTTTAGATCCTTTTGGCAACCTCGTTTTAATCCTTCCTTCTTTCCTTCATTTCTTCCCGTCTGATGCGGGTAAACTTTTATTCATTGCTTACAGCTATCTTCTTTTTTCCCTTTAGAAAATAAGCGATCACTAAAAATATAATTATCGCCGCACCGCCGATATAAACCCAATTCATCTTTGAACTCGGGGCAACTTGTTCTTTCCAAACAGCAATTCGTTTTTCAACAGAATCTTTGTTCGCCTCTGTCATCATGTTGTTTTCAATTAATAAAGGAACCCAGACCGGCTGAACAGTCTTAAAGTAAACGCTGTCTGTAAAAGCGTAGAATGTATTCTTAGATTCGGAAGAGCTTTTAACCCCATAGTTTTTTATTTCATCATCAACAAAAGAGTTAACGCTGTTAACAAACTGATCTCCGCTTCTAAACGGTAGTATGGCAAGTTTTTGGTTGCGGAAGAGTTTATTTACCTGTCCCCACATCTCTTCATTCAATCGCGCATTCCAATCTGCGAACATGTTATCAATGTTGGTAATCTGTGCTGCTTTATCGCCCCGGTTCAAATAAACCTCTGCAAGTTTAGGACCAACCTGACGCCACACTTTATTGAAATCTTTGTATTGTTCTTTCATTTTAGAAAGATCTTCCGGAGTAGTCTGTGTAACTTTCATAAATTGAACGTTATCGCTGATTGTGCGTTCAATATTAAAGAATAGATTTCCGCTATCAACTTTTTTGAAGACTGATTGTTTCTCTGCCTCGTTGAGTGTTCCGGGAGTTTTAACAAATTCTTGAAGCAGACTATCAACAATTCCGCGCACAAGTTCATCGCGCTGTGTAATGTTGGCTTTCAACTGTGAAACTAATTTTGATAATGATGCGATTGCCTGGGCATCTTTGTTTGATTGTATCTGCAATTGTTTGATCTGAACAATCAATCCTTCATTCTGCTGGCTCAATTCGGAAACTTTGTCTTTCAAAGAACCGACTTCAGTTGTCAATTGAACAATCTGAGTAAAGTCACCTTTGCGGACTTCGAGAGCACGTTCAATTTTTGAAAAAGCATCATCATAATTTATTTGTAAAGATTTTTCTATAAGGGTTTTTGAATCGGCAAATTCCGTTTTTAATTTTTCAATATTTTCTGCAATTACATTACATTCCGCCAAAGATGCTGCGTTTTTAATTGCGTTTTCATATTGTTTATAACGGGAATCGAAATTATTTACTTTTTCACGATCAGACTGAGCAAGTGATGTTTGGTTTAATACAAAGGCGGTAAAAAGTAGTGTCAAAAAGAAAAATTTATTTAGTTTCATTTTATTACCTCACAATGCCTTTGTTGTTCAATAAATATTTATTTGGGGAGTCAAGAAGTTCGATGTTCGGTGATTTTTGGTTGAACGCCGGTGAGACCAAACCTTTTTCAGTAATCATGATTTTTTCCTCGAGTTTCATCCCGCCTTCCATGGAGATAAAAACGTAAACATTCTTAAAATTTTTTCCGGTTATATAAACATAACCAAGTTTATCCCGGATGATTCTTATTTCTTTTCCTGCAACATTATTCGAATCGGCAAACTCTTCGAAGAAAAGAGATTTTACTTTTAGAGAGAATGCATATCTCTGTTCTTCAACAAATCCTTTGTTGTCAACTTTAAGAACGTTTTCGATAGGCCATGAAAAATCTGCAGGTTTAAGTATAAGGGAAGAACACGCAGCAGTTATAAAAATAAGTAACGGAATGAAAAAGTATTTCAGAATTCTCATAATAATTCTCCTCGGTGAATTTTAACTTATGAAAGTTACTTATTTTGATTCTTATTTGTAATAGGGGTTTCTTATTTTTGTGAAAGATCTTGTAATGTAGAAAGAGAAGAGACCAAAGAAATGAATCCCTGGCGAGGACTAAATAATATACCGCGGAACGTTTGGTTTGTAACAGCCGCAACGCTCATCAACCTGCAAACCAAACTAAATAACAATTCAATACGGATATTACTAACCGGTTAAGCGAATAAATTTTCCCCAGAACTTTCCATCTAATGCTTTAACTATTATATTTAGTATACAACACTAAATCAAAATGGTTGGTAATTGGAAAGCTACAGTAACTACTTTTATGGGCGGTCAAGAAGCAAAATCTGAAGGCAGTTCATCAAACAAAATGATTCTTGGCGGAAGATATTTAAAATCTTCTTTCAAGGGGAATATGATGGGAATGCCTTTCGAAGGAATGGGATTAGACGCTTATGATAACGCCGCTAAAGAATATATCAGCATTTGGGTAGATACTTTTGGAACCGGCGTTCTGTATTTGAAAGGAAAGATGGATGAAAAAACAAAAGAAGTTGTTTATACCGGAAGCGGGGTTGATCCAATGACCGGCAAAGATCAGATGACAAAAACCGTTATGAAACAAATTGATGATGATCATCAGCAGATGCTGATGTATATGATTGACGGCGGGAAAGAAATTAAGAACATGCAGATTGATTATACACGCGTAAAATAATTTTTCCGTTTAAGAATTGATTTTATAAAACCCGGACTATGAGTAACAGTTCGAGGTTTTTATTTCCTTTTCAGAAATCCGTATTTCTTCAAATGCTGATAGGCAAAATACCCCACCCCCCCGACTTAAACAGCACCGAGAATGTTTCTGAAGGTTTTTAAGCTTTGAGAAGCACTGTATTGCTGACTTAATGCATTAAGAAAGTCTGACTGCATGCCGCGGTCCAAATTATCATGGTCAAACATTCCTGTTAACTGCATACGGGTTCTCATCCAGATAGAAGAAGAATCTTCAATAGAATATGAGTTGATTCTAAAGTTATTCAGTTCATTAAAAAAATATATATCGGTCAAATTGTTATAAGGATTAAAGTATGCAGAAAAGGTCAAAGGTGTTTCGGTTCTCTTTAAGCTATCAACTTTTGACTGACTTAAAAGCGGAACGGTAAATATCAAAAGCATTATTAAACTAAAGGCGGCTCTCTTCGTCTTCATCAAACTCTCCATCGTCAAAAATATCCTTGTCTTCAAGGTCAATTTTTTCTTCATCAATTTTATCGGGTTCGGTATCTTCGTCAAGATCATCCGATTCCACCTTCTTCTCGGAAACGAAAGTGGTTTCCGGCTGTGAGAAATAGCTGTCTTTAGAGGAATAGTTATCGTCCATTCTATCCATAACTTGACCAAGCATTTCATCGGTCAGATCTTCTTTCATCTCTTTTGCATCAACTTTTTTATCTTCATCAAATTTTTCAAATCCCTTGTCTGTACTCTTCCACATTTCGGTAAGATCTTTTTTCTCAATTTTATTTAGATGAGAATTAATTTCTTTTTCAATCACTTTTAGATCATTCTTATCCCATTGGCTTTCGGAATAGAGCTGGTCTTTAAGGTAGTCCCAAAAAGTCTTGCTTTTCTTTTCCGGTGAGGGAAGTTTTTTAAGAGAAGCTACAACTTCGGTCACAATTTTTTTCATTGTCATAGACACAGTTACACCTTTCAGATAATTACACCGAAAATTAGTAAATTATAATAAAAGTAAATAAGCAGAAATTGCTCTTCCTCTTATTATTGAAAAAATTTTTTGTTCCGGAACAATAAGCTTTTTATATAAGGGTGGTTCTAAAAATTATCGTGCTAACTTTCCAAAAATCTTCATAAAGAATCCAATCATCTTATGAAAAAAGTCAGCATCTTTTATAAACATCATCGGGCAGCCGGAGCGAATGACTGATAATCCGTTGTCTTCACCAAGTTTTGCAGCTTCTTCCGAGAAACTTCCGTTACCAAACGAACGATGAAACCAGATTCTTGAAATTCCATTTTCAATACATTGCTTTACAACATCAATCGAAGCTGCGGGATTAGTTGCGATGAATACCGCATCTGCTTTTTTAGGTGTTGCGCTTAATGTTGGATAACATTTATCTCCTTCAATTTGATCTGCAAACGGATTGATTGGATAAACTGTGTAACCCGTATCTTTAAATTTTTTGTAGATAGCGTTTCCCACTTCTGTTTTGGGATTACGCGATACGCCGGTAATTGCAATAACTTTTTGTGAAAGGAAAGAGTTAACTTTTTCTTTGTAGGTCATAATTAATTTCCGAATTGTAAAAGTTTATTTTTCTACACGATCTAAAATAAAAAGAAGAGTAATTAGATTTATAGTTTTCTTGCTACAACAATCGGCATTTTAATAACTTCAACATTACCGGAACCTTCTGCTACCGTTTCGATAAGCAGAATGTAAATTCCTATCCGAAGAGGTCTATTATTTTCATCAAATCCGTCAAAAACAAGAGAATTTTTTGATGAAGAGAGGCGGTTCTCGGCTAATGTTCGGACTAACCGACCGCTTCTGTCAAAAACTTTTATCCGAACCTGTGAGAGCGGTTTAGTCAAATCAAAATTAATTACTGCGTAGTCTTCAAAACCATCACCATCGGGTGAAAATGGATTTGGGTTGATTGTTACTTTTGATTCACTTATTAAATCCTGTGTAAAAATAGAATTCTGTTTACCTGGCGTTGCGCCGAATTCATTGACAGAAGTATTCCAATTTGCCCGGATGTTAGAATTGAATAGAGGATTTAATTTTTCGAGAGATTTGTTTTTTGTTGTTACAACATTTTTACTATGCCAATCCAATGAATATGTGAGTGAATCTAAAGTTGTTCCGTAGAAATCTTTCAGCACAATCATTGAAGCGTCATTTAATAAACTCAAAGAAGAGCTCCCTGCAATATTAGTATAGCGTTCTGTTTTTAACCAGGAGTAATTATTATAGATAGATGAATCGGCAGCCAGTACAAAATAATTTTTTTGGGGAAGCGTTAAATGCGTTTTTGCCAATTTGTATTTATCTGACGTGCCTATCATTACTTGCATTCCGGCAAGTTGTACAGAATCTTCCGATGTATTAAAAAATTCAAGGTATTCGGAATTTCCAGCTGCCGGATCGAACATAATTTCATTTATCATCAACGTACCGGAAGAATATTTTGGTAGATTAATAACTGAGTTTAGTATTCCCGGTGTTGCGCCGTTTAAACTTGCAGATACAGACCAGTTCGTTGAATCAGTTGCCGGTTTACTTAACGAAATCCTTTCGAGTGAGAAACCTTTTTCACCGCCCCATGCTGAATTGTATTTCAAACTATCAATTACAGCTCCTCGAAAATCATAAATTAGTATTCCATCTGCCGGACTTAAAGAACCGAACTTTGCCTGGAAAAATTTCTTCGGAGGAAAATATTGATAACGAAGAGAATCGTATGTGATAATAGCAAACTCGCCCGGGTTTAATAAAACATTTTTGGTTGTAATTATTGATTTTGTAGGAAAAGGAAGCAGATCGCTTATCTGCCAGTTTTTCAAATTCACCGGATCTTCTGCCGTATTCACAATTTCAACCCATTCCGATTCACCTGTTAATGGATCGTACATAATCTCGTTGATAAGAACCGTATTCCGTTTTAATCCCGGAATAATATCAGCAACCAAAGAATTATTGAGAGTATCTTCATCCTCGATGAATAAAATTTTACACATAATAGTTTTCGTTTCATTCAATTTTAATTTTGTATTTGAAATGACCAGTGTTGAATCGTTTGAGGGAATATTTTTCCCGGTACCTTCGCTAAAGAAATTCCATTTATTATCCAAAAGAAGAAAAAATTGAACGGTGAAATCGCCGGCTGTATTTGTCCCGCTGTTAATAACTTTCGCCATAAGACTTATCTCTTCATTATAAGCAGGATAAGGTATTTGTGAAGAAATTGATTTAATGAATAGATCAATTTTTTTTGGTGTAATACTATTCACTCTTCCCGGTGTGCTGAGTTCCAGATCCTTTGATGATCCCCAATTATTTTTATCTACAGAAGAAGCAGAGATAGCTTTCCGCTCAAGTGATTTTCCGTACGTTCCGCCCCAAGATAAATCATACCGCATAGAATCAATTGTAACATCCCGGGAATCTTTAAGAGCAAGGCCATCGGCATCATTGTTTAGATTGGCAAAAGAGGAGATAATAATCTTTGAAGAAATTACCCGGTGAAAATTATTTATAATCGAATCTTTTGCAATTACTAAAAATGTTTTGCCCGGAAAGATGTAATCTTTTGATTGAATTTTTGTTTTTGACGGAGTCGTTAAAAGATCAGTGATTGACCAGTTCTCCAGATCTACGTCAAAAGTTAAATTATTATATAGTTCAATCCATTCCGGTTCACCGTTAACCGGATTGTACAAAATCTCGTTTAGAAGAACAGTTTGAAAAGTATAACCGGGAGAAATAGATAAAGAATATTTGTTGTTATTCAGATATTCATCCTCAGCACAGACAATTATCACCTCAAACATTCTTTTGCTTATCAGGTGATCTATGGCGTAGTCAAAAGTTATGCTAAATTTTTCGCCGGGATTAATGCTTCTGCTGGCTGCAGGCGTAAATTCTTCAACTTGAATCTTACTTCCGTCCCGATTGATTTCATTTAAAATAATTTTGAAAGTTACACTGCGCTTTCCAACGTTTTGAATCTCAGTTTTCAATATTACTTTTTCTCCCGCAATTGGAGTGAGCGGAGCGGATGAAAAAGCAGTTATAGCAAGATCGTATTTTTTCTTTGAGACGGAATTCACAAAGCCGGGAGTTGCCCCATTCAAACTCTCGGTTGTTTTCCAGTTAGTAGAATCGGATGAAGAGATTGTTGCATCTATTCTTTCTAAAGATTTACCTGAATTGCCTCCCCAATTTGATTTATACTCAAGCGAATCTATTACACGGTTCAATGAATCGAGAAGAATTATTTTATCCTTTGTATTATTCAGTGTTGGAAACGACGCAACTAAAAATTTTGGGATTTTCGGATATTTAGCAAAGTTCAATGTGTCTTTGGCAATTACAAAATAATCTTCCGGCTGAAGAGAAATTGATGTGTTTATAACTTTTGTTGTGTCTTTCAAATTAGAAATTTTATATCCTTTAAGATTGATCTGCTTTGAGCTGGGATTATAAATTTCTATCCACTCTTGCTCGGGCAAATTTGGTGTGTACATAATTTCGTTAATAACAAGATCGCCTTTGATCTCGTTAATGGTAACTCCGTTGATTTTGAAGAAGGCAATATTATTTTCTAGATATTCATCGTTGGCAAAATCAATCTTAGAAATAATTTGATTTACACCCCCAAGAAGATTTGTAACCGTAAAATCAAAATTCATTGTGCTGCTTAAAGAAATATCGCTTCCGGGGATTTCTCCGATTAATTCACTCGGGTCTTCAATGTTATCAAGATTTAGATCTTTATAAATTTTTATTAAATATGATTGAGTAACTGACGTACCAAGATTTTCAACAACGATATTTAGTTTTACATTTCCACCAATCTCCCCATACTTTAATGATGAAGAAACATTCTTCAAAGAAAGATCATTTGTTTTTGCAGCAACAGAATTAATTCTGCCGGGAGTAGCTCTCAGTCTACTTAAAGAAGTTTTCCAATTGGATGCATCAACACCGGAGACAGCGGCATTAATTCTTTCAAGTGATTTATTTCCGCTTCCTCCCCATGATGAAGCATACTTCAACGAATCTATTGTTGTATTAAAATTACTTCTAAGAATAACATCATCGCCGCTGTTATTCAGCGAGGGTAGCTGCTTAATTAAAAGTTTAGATGTGATCTGATAATAATTTGAAATGGTAGCATCACTAGCTATAACTAAATATTCCCCCGGATTTAAAAAGTAATCGGAAGTTGTAATTGTTAGAGTTGTTGAGTTATCAGTCACCTTCCAATTTTTCAAATTAATTGCTCTGTTTGATCTGTTAAATAATTCAATCCATTCCGGTTCATCATTTGAAGGTGCATACATAAATTCATTAACAACAATTTCATTACTCACTGCCGGTTTTTCGGCTACAGTGATTTTCAAAAATGCTTTATTGTTGGTAGTATTTTCATCCGGTGTATAATTTGCATTTGCAATAAGATGATAATCTCCCGCAGATGGAACGTAGATTGATTTTTGAATAATGATCGAATCACCGCTTGCAAGGTTTGTGTAATTGTTACTATAGATTGATTCGTTTGATTGTCCAACTGAATCATTATTCGCATCGTTAAAAATTTCTGCGGAAAAATTTGTGGTGGCAAGACGACCAAGATTTTTTACAAGCGCCGTTACTTTAACAAAGTCTTCCGCCTTTGGTTCGGCTGGAACGATTCCGGCAAACATAATTCTCAAATCATAATCGAGAGGCGATACAGAGTTTTTTGTGCCGGGCGTGCCGTTAAGTTTGGTCGAGTTTTTCCAATTTAGTGCGTTGTTGTTTTTATCGAGAATAACTTTTTCGTCCGGATATCCATCGGAATTATCTGCCGAGTAAAGATAAGTATCAATCGTTTGATTTTGTGCGTTGATCAAATAGATATCCCGACTGGTTGTGTTCGCCATACCCGACGTCCCAAAAGATGCGTCGCTGATTTTTAGAACAATTACATCTGCGGGAATCAACGTTTTGTAAACGCCGTTGTTGTAGTCGTAATCGTTTTCTAAAATAACGGCAAATTTACCGGGGGCAAGTTTCGTTCCGCCGATGAACGCAACTATGTTATCGTTTGTCGAAGTGTAATACTTGAATTTGAATCCGGCGAGATCAATTGTTTCTGTGGTAGATGTGTTGTAAATCTCTAAGAACTCGCCGTTGGTTTCAAGCGGGCGGAACATTATCTCGCTGAAAGTGAGAGCTGAACCGGTTTGAGCAAAAAGATTTGTCGTGTGGAGGAAACAAAGAGAAATCGCAATCAAAATAAACATTTGAAAGAATTTCATATTGATTTAATACTTAGTGAGAATGTCTGTTCAAAACATAGAAAATTCTCTTCCTAAAATCATAATTAGAATTGGATTGGTTAAAACATGCTTATCTGGAAAAGTAATCCATAACTTATTGGTTCGACTCTGATGACCGCCACAAAAAAATTATCATCATTTATGTAACTCAAAGCTGTGCTTCGATCTACAAAATTTATGACATTCATCCTCACCTTTGTCGCTCACGGTAACGACGAACTTTTGCAAGATTACCGCAATCCTTCATATCGCACCATTGTCTGCTGTCGTTCTTGCTGGTATCAAGAAAGAGCCATCCACAATTTTCTCCGGGACATTGCCGTACTCGATGGAGTTGATCCGACAATAAAAATTCTGCACCTGAAAGCGCAATCTGCCAAATCATACAATCCGGTTCATCATCTACTGATTCAAAATTCCATGAGAACTTATTAGAAGAGTATACCAACTTCTGCCACTCACGGGCAACAACACATTCACTGTTAAGTATCTCCATATCTTCTTCGGAAGGTTCCCGGTTTTCAATAATATGCTTCAAAATTCGGAAGAGCGACTCCCGCAATATTATCGCCCTCTCAAATACTTGATCTGTTATTTTTCCCTTTTGAGAAGCAATATGAATAAGATTTTTTGCAGTTGCCTCCTTTAAGACACCGATTGTCTTACCCCAATCAACAAGATCTTCATAACTCTCAAGCTTGTCTTTGCGAATGGTGGAAACAATAGTGTTCTTTACCCTTTGTTCAATTCTACCATCGACAGAATTAATAAAGTCGAGGCATAATTGCCCTCCAACAAACTTCCATTTCGGTTTTACATTGTTATTCATTAAAATATCTCAAAAATATGTAACCGATAAAATATACTTGACTGGTTACAATAATATTTTTATATTGTAACCGCCTTTTGAAATATAACTGGTTACAGATTGAAAATCAATTTTTAGTGAATCGGAAAGAAAAACAATGAATTTCCGCTACATAAAATACACTTGCTTATTTCTCATACTCTCCTTGACAAATCTACTTACCACATCTGTTATTGCTAAAAATCTTGCAGATACTACAAACTCGACAATTAATACACTTAGTAAAAAATCAGAACCAATTATATTACAGAAATTTTTTGTTTCACCGGTTATAGATGGCAACCTACAGGACAGCGTTTGGCGTCATGCTGTTGTTCTAAAAAACTTCGTCCAAACTTTTCCGGATGATAACACTTCTCCAACTTACCCCACGAAAGTTTTTCTCGGCTATGATAATGCTGCTCTATATATCGGAATCCTTGCGAAGGATGAACCCGGCGGTGTACGAGCTACAATCGCAAAACGCGACAATATACTCAATGATGACAACATTAAAATTTATCTTGATACTTTTAATGATCGTCGCCGGGCGTATCTGTTGATCTTCAATCCATTCGGCATTCAGCAAGACGGAATTTTTGTTGAAGGTTTCGGTCCGGATTACAGTGTTGATATTGTTATGGAGTCCCGGGGAATTTTAACAGCAGACGGATACTGTATTGAAATAGCTATTCCCTTTCGTTCGCTGCGTTATCAATCGGGAGAAGGACAAGAATGGGGAATTCACGTTATTCGAAAAATAAAACATCTCAATGATGAGGAGGATTCGTGGATGCCGCGTACGCGTGGCAATGTTGGTCTGCTCAATCAATCGGGAAAGATTAGAGGATTAATCAACATCGAAGGGAATCGTAATATTGAAGTAATTCCAACTTTTACTCTCTCGGAAAAAGGAGAACGGATGCAGCAAGCAGGTAAGGAAAATTTCATTACCGATCCTTTTCGTGAAGATCTGGGTGTTTCGATGAAATTTAGCACTGCATCTAACCTTGTTTTCGATCTAACTCTCCATCCTGATTTCGCACAAGTTGAAGCCGATCAATTTGTAATTACTGCGAACCAACGTTTTCCGATCTTTTTCGAAGAGAAAAGACCATTCTTTCTTGAAGGTCTTGATATTTTTCAAACTCCGCTAAAAGCAGTTCATACACGCACGATTATTGATCCCGATGCAGCGCTAAAAATGTCGGGTAAATTAGGGGACTACACAATTGGTTTGCTTGTAGCCAGCGACAATGCGCCGGGGAACTTCTGCAACGAAGAGCTCTCAAGCCCAACAATACAACCGGACATAGAACGGTTCATTGGGAAAAATGCATACGTGAGTGTTGCAAGATTAAAGAGAGATATTGGAGCAGAATCATACGCTGGTCTTCTTTCAACAAGTTATAATTTTATTGAAAAAGAAAACTACACTTTTGGTTTTGACGGCATATTTAATTTCACTCCTAACGCCTCACTTTCACTTCAGCTTTTAGGAACTGCATCAAAGCGTAAATTCTATGAACCTGATAATAATACGGACGTTTATAGGACAGGTTACGGACTCGGGTATTATACTAAGTTTTTGCAATCGGGTCGTCACTTAAATTTTACAATTGAAGGACAGGGTCGTACACCGGACTACCGTGCGGATATAGGATTCACAACACAGATGAATATAAACAGGTGGGCTTTCATAATTCGTTATAACTCCGAACCTCAGCCCGAAGCATCATTGATTTCGTGGAACGCCGTCTGTACATTTCTTACTGATTTTGATTGGCAAGGGCGATTAAAATATTCCTATCTATATCCGCGAATTCTGTTAAACTTTCCGAAGCAGTCGTTCATAAATTTTTACGTGTATTTGGATTATTTGAGGCTGCTGGAAGAAGAGTTTGGTCCTAAGCGTAATGGTGCACAGACAGGTGCATTTGCAGGAGAGCCGGAAAGAAATACGGTTTACAAAGGGTTCTCAATTGAAACAGGAACTACGCCGATAAAAGAAATTACAGCATACTTTTTAATTGACTGTTCGTGGGATAATATTGATTTCGATTTGGGTTCGGGTGTTCGTTTCCCTCGCGTTAGTCCTGCTGCGTTAGAAAATCTAAATGCACCGATTGATCCGGGAACAGGTAATACAATTGACATTCAAGTTTCATTGATCTATCAGCCAGGGGAAGCTCTCCGTTTTTCATTTGGCTATATCAAGAGTCGTCTTTTTCGCAAAGATACAAAACGAGTTGCGTTCGATCAGAACATCTATTTGTTAAGCTCAACTTATCAATTTACCTATTTCAGTTTTGCACGTCTGCGCTTTGAATATGGATCTATGCAAGCGAATATTCGCGCCCAACTATTGTTAGGATGGACGCCAAATCCTGGAACATCAATCTACATAGGCTACAATGAAGATTTGAATTATGACGGCTATAATCCCTTTACACAAAAATTTGAACCGGGATTGCATCGGAACAGCCGCATCTTTTTTCTAAAACTCTCTTATGATTTTCAATTTGGAATATAGTTCAAAATAAAAAAATCAAGGAGGTCAATGATGATTACTCGAATATGGCACGGGAGAACAAAAAAAGAAGACGCCGATATTTATCGTAATTATGTTATTGAAACAGGCGTTCCCGAATACCAAGGAACAGAAGGCAATCTTGATGTTCAGATATTGCAGCGAGATGAAGAAAATATAACTCATATCTGGACAGTAACACAATGGCAAAATCTTGAGTGTATAAAATCTTTCGCAGGCAATAATATAGAGGAGGCAAAGTATTACCCAGAAGATGAAAAATACCTTCTCGAGTTCGAGCCGCATGTAATTCATTGCCGAACTCTCTCGTTCACAAATTCACGAATCATAAATTATATCCGTCAATTTGTTCAATTATTTGAAGGCGGCAACTGGAACGGAGAAAGTTACATTGAAAAACTAAAAACTGTTGACGAGCAGACAGCATTTAAACAACCGGTGCCTGGCAAACATTCTATTGCGGAAATTCTATGGCACTGTACTTACTGGACAACTGTAATTTTAAAACGTTTGCAAGGCGACAGCGAGTTCGGAGAAAAAACCGAGAAAGATCAAAATTTTCTCTCCTTAGAATTATTATGTCAAAAAGGATGGCTTAATTTGCTCGCTGAGTTTAAGCAGAGTCAGGGAGTATTGATCAACTTTTTAAAAACAAAAACAGATGACTTCCTTGAGAATGAATATAAACCGGGCAAAAAATTTGATTACGAACTTGAAGGCATTATTCACCATGATATTTATCACCTGGGACAAATCGGATTATTAATCTCTCTACTCAAGAATAAACCGGATATAAAACCAAACAGATTTGCAGATCTGAATGAGAAAATGTTTATAATTTAGAAACACTAGCCTTGCCGTATCTCCGC
>JAJYXU010000155.1 GCA_021801605.1 Bacteroidota bacterium | reverse complement strand
AGTGCCTTCTGTAATAGTTCCGTTTCGGTGAAAAATTATTTCTGAAAATCCTTTTTCAATTGCACGATGAGATGAAAGAATATTTGGAATCAAAGAAGTAGATTTGATGTCACAGCGCAGCCATCTTATATCTTCTTCTATGCCGACTCTAACGCCATTTATCATATCAGTTGTCTTAGCTGGAAATTTTTCTACAGAGATAAAAAATGTAGCCGGCAGATTTCCATTAAAAGAATGTCTGCGCGGATACTGATGACCGCGTGTAATCTGCAAATATGCAATTGATAGTTCATCAGTAAGATTATTGACAAAAATAAGTTCATGAAGAACAGATTCAATATTATCTAAAGGCGGAATTGAAATTTGCATCTCTTTCAAACTGTATTTTAAGCGGTCAAGATGAGCTTCCATCTCGAAAAACTTTTTTGGATAATAGCGTATCACTTCATACACACCGTCAGAAAATTGAAAGCCGCGGTCAAAAGGGGAAATTGAAGCTTCTTCCATTTGTATAAATTTTCCATTAAGAAAAACCAACATCATCAACTGCCTTGTTTTTAATTCTCGATATTCTATTTAACTCTTACTCTAGCAATTGCACCTTTGTCACCCACGACAAAACAACTGCCGTCACTTTTTGAAATTCCAATGCCGTTAAAACTTTGTGTGTTGATAGGCATCCAGGTTTTTCCATCGTCAACAGAATAATCGCTGCCGGAAGTTCCTGTTGTTAAATAAAATTTATATGTTCCATTCCACGCAACGGAGGATCTAAATCCATTTGGTTGATTCTTATCAACAAGTTGCCAGCTTAGACCACCATCATCGCTGATTGCACAGTTAGAAGATTTATCTTTATCGTTTTTATAATCTCCGCCAACTGCAACACCGTATAAATCATCCTTAAAGCATAAAGAAAATACACCGCATGATGAAGTACCGTTTTTAAGAGGCGTGTAGATCGCTCTCCAATTTTCACCACCATCTTGAGAAAGAAATATTCTTGTTCTTTCTGCGCCGCCTGCTCCAATCCATGCAAGATCTTTACCGGAAACAGCAATGGAGGTTCCGCTTGCGGCAAATCCTCCTTCGCCATTTAATGCAGAAGGCATATATAGAGAAGGAAATTCTTCCCATGTATCGCCGCCATTTTTTGTAGAAACAATAAAGAATTTTCCATCAATAGGGTCGCTAAAAGCAATTCCATTTTTATCATCCCAGAAAGCAATTCCATCAAAAAATATTTTTGCATCTCGGTTCATATATCTTCGCTTCCAGGATTTGCCGCCATCGGTTGTTTTAAAAAAGAATGCCGGTGCATCCACACTCATAATAATTGCAGTATTCTTATCAAATGCTTCTACATCTCTGAAGTCAAGGGTTTCAAATCCTTTTACCTTTCCTTCAATCCAATTTTTCCCGCCGTCGGTAGTATGTAAGTAAATTCCATTCGATCCGCTAGCCCAAGCATTTAGGGAATCTATAACAGAGATTCCGCGCAGCGAGGAATTTGTTTTGGACTTTTGCATTTCGTAAGTGAAACTAAAGATCTTTTTCTTTTCGACTGCTGCTGCCGGTTTTTCTTCTTCTTTTGGTTTTGAAATTTCTTTTTGAGATGTACATGAGTAGAAGAGAACAATTGCAGTAAGAGTTGATAAAAATAATTTCATCTATTTCCCGAAATATTATGATCAGATATTTTTAATAATCTTGTACTAAAATATATTTTAATTTATGTCTGCTATCCAAATCTCAATTTAGTATAAGTAGAATGAACCGAATAAAATCATTTGGTACTGCTCGTTAAAATCTTTTTGAAAGAATAATTTTTAGTTATTTCAGAAAAGAATAGAAACAAAAGGGGCACATATTCAATAATCAGAACAAGCCAGTAATCTTTCCAAATCCCGTAAAGCTGGTAGTTCAGAATAGTAAAGGCGGTTAGACTGCCTGCTGCAATGAAATAAATTCCACTTCTCATTTTTGTGATTGGTAATAATATAGCAATCCAGGCAATATACCATGGATGTACAACCGGAGAGAAGATCATCAATAGCATAAGTGCAAAATATATCTTCTCAATTAATTCTTTTTTTGAAAAGTATAACGGGATAAGTGAAATCACCAATAATATACTGCATATCAAACGTGATGTTTGATTATTATTAATGAGAGCATTGAAAATGTTGAACACAAATCCATTGAAATACCAATTCTTGGTGAATATAAAGAATGCTTCAAATGGATTTGTTGCTGTAATGTAAGGAATAAATTGAATGAAGAATGCGATAAATGGAATCGCGGCAATTTTTATCTTATCTAAAATATTTTTCTCATTCAAAAAGAAGATTGGAATGATAACTAAACCAACCGGCTTTATGGAGAGAGAAAGTCCAAGAAGAGTTGCTGACAGAATTTTTTTATTGTCAATATAAAAGTATAACGAAAAGAGAAGAAGCGGTAAACCAAAACCATCCAGATGTGCATCAATCCCAAACTGAAAAATTGAGAGAGGGCACAATGCATAAAGAAGCGAATACTTCAAATCAATTTTTAATTTTTTTGTAAAAAGAAATATTGCTGCAAGAGTCAGCATCTCAAATAAGAAAAGTAAAAATTTGTAACCCCAGACAGATTCACCGCTTAATTTATAGCCGGTATAAAACAACCATTGACTTAACGGAAAATAGATTGTCTTCATCTCTTTGAAATTTAGAGCATCCGGCAGCAGATCAGAATGGAATGCGTTTAAGTGTTCATCTGTTGGTGTATATAAATAAGGATTTATTCCATTCGACTGAATTTTACCATCCCACATGTAGCGGTAAATATCGTCGGAGCCAATCGGTGTTGTTGAAATAAAACTCAAGCGTAATAACAATGCGAAAAATATTAGTAGATAAACATTCTTATCAGGAATCTCATTCTTGAAAATGTACCAACTGAGAAATAAATAAATTGCTGAAGAGGTTATGAATATTACAGTATATGAAATTATAGCCGTTAAGCTAAGGAAATGTAAACTCGCAATGAATACAAACAGCGCAGCAGACGAGATAAAAAACGATATTTTATTTTCAGCAGTCATTTCATAAGAGAATTTGATACAAGATAATCAAAACTACATAAACCGTAAAAAGTAAAAATAAAATGTTGAATCTTAGAGATGGAATTTATTCTGGAATTTCTGATGAAGCAGCTTATCGTGATATTTATCATCGTCTGTATTTAGCAGTTCTTCTTTATTGTAACCGGATCGAATTTCTTTGATTGTAACAGTCATTGCGATTTCATCAACATTATAAATTATTCTCCACGTTCGGTAAGCTAAAATGTAACCTCCGCTAAAAGATAAATTTCCGTTCCCGGTCTCAGTAATTCTTTTTCTAGTAGCATCGGCTGGATTAAATTCTAATTGAAGCCGTGCAAAATCCATAAGACTAATTTTAGCAATTTCTTTTAGCCAATCACACTGCACAGCCGCCAACTGTTCAAAACAAACATCAAAAATATTTTCAATTCCATTTTTCACCCAGCCCGTTGCCGCATCGGGAAATGAATCTGAATAAGGAAGATATGGTTTGATATCAATTATCGGGCTGCCGTCAAGTATATCGGATTCCGAAATAAATATTTTTAATCCGTCAACCTTTTCTAATTTAACACAGCTCATTCCAATTTGATTTGGTCTATAAGGCGCACGCGATGCAAATACCCCAACTTTTTTTCTTGTATGCCGTGGCGGATTGACTAACGGTTTCCAATTATTATTTAAATGAAATTGGTACAAAACCCAGATCCTTTCAAAACCATCTAAATCTTTTACTGCCTGCTCAAAATTATTATTAGGATTCAGCTCTATCACAGAAATTTTTCCGCCCGCTAATACGCCTTGTCGAGGAGTTTCATATCGGTACACAAGTTCAGAATGCAGATAGCCAATCGGTTCTATTATTATTTCCTCAGTCATTATAGATTTTTATTTTAAAATTACGATTAATATTAGCTAACGGGAAATTGAAAACAGAATGACGCTACCAGATTTTTTGAGGTAATGTATAAATCACATTCAAAATTATTAGCAAAATTAAATTTGTGGTTGATTAAACTTTCCGGTAAAATCTGTTGTCAATAAATAGGACAACTAATGCATTTAGATTTATGAACACTTCAAACTATCTTAAAAAAAATTTCACTTGGGATGCTTATACAGCCCGTCATATTTTGTCCCGTTCTTTTATTCAACAAAAAAAGATGGTGATAATAAGATGAAAGGCTTTCTTATTTTTGCATCCGTCTTATTGTTTGCACGGGGGGTAGCAGCTCTTGCACAAGTGCGGTTGGATAGCATGTCCATTGGATTCACAGTGTCACCTTCTATGCTTGAGTATGCCAACGAGGTATTGCGTGCTAATGACGAGGCACATTTACCTATTCAGTGGATTTCGCTCGCACCGTCGATTGTTAATGCGAAAGTCTCAGTTGGAAGTCCATCGCTGGGTGAGGCGATGACCTGGCACGACTCAATCTTCGCATTTGTTCAGGTTTTCGGATATGACTTTGAGCATTGGTCTTTTACACCAGATTCCGAACAGGCAAATCCCACAATTTCCTCTATGCATGCTATGGACTTCGCTCACAGCAAATGTCTGGAATATACGCTTGGTCCTGATCTAAGATATGCGACGACAGTTGGTCCTGAGATGGCTGTGTACGCCGACAGATTTGTTATTCAGGGACAGCGGTTGCAAAGCAATCCAGGGGTGTTAGCAGACACGCTTCGCGCGTTGACGGCGAGAATACACAACCGCAATCCGAACTGTAGAATCTGGGTGCAGCTGGGTGCGCAAGTACAAGGGCAGCTGCGCCCAGTTGATGAGATGATCGCCGCCGCTGCCAGTGCTGCGGAGTTCGTAGATGGTTTTGGCATCTTCTATGGTTCAGCAGTGGATACGCTCAAGAAGTTTATCAGTTGGCTTCGCGGAGTCCCCACAGGGATTAAAAAGAATTCTGAAACTGTCCCATCCACTATAAAACTGGAACAGAATTATCCTAATCCGTTTAACCCAACAACAGTTATCAGTTACAAGTTGCCGGTTAGCAGTTATGTGACATTAAAAGTCTATGATATATTGGGCAATGAAGTTGTGACACTTGTTGATGAATACAAACAAGCCGGCAGTTATGCGTCTCAACTTTCAACTAACAACTTACAATTATCATCCGGT
>JAJYXU010000145.1 GCA_021801605.1 Bacteroidota bacterium | reverse complement strand
CAATTTTCGATATACCAGATGTCATACTCAATTCTCTCGATTGTTCTTTTTCTATTCTCGATAGGATCAGATACGTCTCCTCTTAGTCCATGAACTTGCGCCCATCCGGTAAGACCGGGCTTAACAAGGTGACGTAATTTAATTGCATCAAAATATTGAATGTATTCTTGATTGAATGCAACCGCATGAGGGCGCGGACCGACAATCGACATTTCTCCTTTAAGAATATTCCAGAACTGTGGAACTTCATCAAGATTAGATTTTCGCAAAAATTTCCCAATTTTTGTAACTCTTGGATCGTTTTCGACTGTTGGAATAAAATCATTTTCTAGAAGTTTATTCTCCACATACATCGAGCGGAATTTGAGACAAAGGAATTTTTCATTCTTCAAACCAATACGGTCTTGAATGAAAAAGACAGGTCCGCGTGATGATAATTTAACTATAATTGAAATCAACGGAATCAACCAGCTTAGAATAAAAATCAATACTGCAAGCGAAAAGAAGATATCAAACGTACGTTTAACAAATCGCCATTGGAGCTCTGCCAATGGTTCATCTCGAACGGTAATAATTGGAAAACTTCCAATTGTACTCAATAAAAATTTTTTGGAGAGAAACTGAAAATAATCTGGAATGATATGCGTTCTTACAGCATTTTTGTTGCAGATATTAATAATACGGCTGAGTTTATGAGAATCGCAATTCGGAATTGCAATTACAACTTCTTCAATTTTCTGTTCAATTAAGATCTCGCTTAGATTTTCTAATCTGCCTAAATATTTTTCATTCGTATTCGGGTTTTCATCAATAAATCCAATAACCTTGAAACCAAAATTTGGATTCGACTCAATTAGCTTACTAAACTGGCTCCCAATATTATTAGCGCCAATGATTGCTAAATTTCTAACATATTTACCTTTTTCGCGCAGTACACTTTGAATCAATCTAAAAGAGATTGTTCTGACCCCCACAAGAAGAATAAGAAACACAAAATAAAAGATGATAAAATTACGTGTGAATAAATCTTCCTTTTTTACAAAGATGAAAATAATAGCGGCAACAATTTGAACTAAAGCATTTTTAAAAATAATGGTTGCTTGGAAGAAAAATTCATGCGGACTAAAATTGTCATAAAAATCGGTTACATTCGTAGTGAAATACCATGCGACATTAAGCACAAACAGCAAAAAAAACATATACGGTCTTTGATAAAGAATGTGCGCAGGCTGGGCAAGCCATGCAGCTAAAAAGAATGTTATATTAAGCAGCAGCAGATCAATTGCTAGTTTAATAGAGTAAAGTGATTTTTGGTTTACTATCATTTCCAGTTTTAGTAAAAAGATTACTACAAAATAATATGCTATACCATTATTAATTATTTTTTTAATTATAATAGAATAATTGAATATGGTCTAAAAGTAATTATACCACTTATCGATAAAGAGTGCAATAATCTGTTTACATTAGTTCAATTTAATGCTGATACAAATTTATGAAAATCTGTTTCAATCAAGAATAAGTCAAAATGATTTCCGTTATCATCGTTCAATACAATAACAGCCAGCTAACTTATACAGCAATTGAATCATTTAGAAAATTTCATAAGGGCAACTATGAAATTATTCTGGTAGATAACGGCTCAACGGAACCGGATGCGGTGGAATTTGCAAAAGACATTCCCGGTCTTAAGTTAATTTGTCTTGATACTAATCTTGGATTTGGTAAGGCAAATAATCTGGCGGCTCAAAAATCCAGTGGAGATATTCTGCTATTTCTTAATAATGATACCGTTACTACCTCTGAATTCCTTCATAAGATTGAAGAAGAATTTTATAAAGACTCTTCAATTGGAATTATAGGTCCAAAACTTTATAATCTCGACGGGTCATTACAATTATCGTATGGAAAACTGCCCTCGGTATTCATCGAATTTGCAGATAAACTGTTATACTCACTGGTCGATAAAAAGAATAGATTTGTGTTACATTATATCAAGAATCGGTATGCAAAGAAGGAATTTACCGGATGGATAACAGGAGCCGCCTTATTTATTAAAAAAAAATTGTTTTTAGAGTTGAATGGTTTTGACGAATCATTCTTTATGTATTTTGAAGATAAAGATTTATGTAAACGTGTCGGTAACTCGGGTAAAAAAATTATTTTCTTTCCTGAGTCCTCACTTATTCACTTGCGCGGTGCTAGTCTTAACGAACCAAACCGGGAATTCCTGAACATGAAATACCGCGAAAGTCAGCTAATTTATTATAAGAAACACAAGACAAAATTTGAGCAAATTATTCTGAAAGCATATTTAAAGTTATCCGGCAAAATGTAATGAGAAAAAACAAAATAAAAATCTTAATGTTGATTGACGACGCTTCGATGGGCGGAGGGCAACAACATTTGCTTTGGCTTGCTCAAAAAATAGATAAATCAAAATTTGAAATAGAAGTTGCTTGTGAAGAGAATGGTTATCTTGTTGATGAACTTAGAAAAAATAATATCAAAGTTCATCGTCTCGATATTTCCAATAGTCTAAGTGTAAAATCGCTTATATCAACATATCGGCTTTTAAAAAAGGTTTCTGCTGATATTTTACATACACATGGAGGTACAGCCGGTTTTTACGGAAGACTGGCTTCGATAATTAGTTACAAAGGAGTAGTCGTTCATACTTACCATGGAATTCACTATCTAAATTTTGATAAAAATTTATTGGGAAGAATATATAAACTAATTGACAAATTCTTGTTAAGAATTACCGATTGCACAATTTGTGTCGCTCAAAAGGATTTCGAGATTGGTCTAAAAGCTGGAATAGTCAAAAAGGAAAATTCTATTGTAATTCATAATGGTGTTGACGTTGAAAAATTTTCCCTCACTAACAAGAATTCGGATTTTAAGATCAACCTTAAAAAAGAAAATGAATCAATTATTATTGGGTCGGTGGGTCGTCTCCATCATCAAAAGGGGTATGAATATTTGATTAGTGGCTCTAAAGCCGTACTTGAAAAATTTCCAAATGTAAAGTTTGTATTAATTGGTGACGGAGAACTTCAAAATAGTTTGGAATCTCTTGCCAAGAATAAGGGAGTATATAATTCTTATTCGTTTGTTGGAAACCGAAAAGAGATTCCGGAACTATTAGCCCAAATGGATATCTTTGTCTTACCCTCATTATGGGAAGGATTACCGCTTGTTATCCTTGAAGCGATGGCAGCCAAGAAACCAATAGTTGCAACCGATGTAAACGGGATTGTTGAAATTATTGAATCTGGCAAAGAAGGACTTCTTGTTCCTCCAAAGAATTCAACCGCTCTTTCTTCAGCGCTAATTCGACTGCTAGAAGATAATGAACTCTGCAAAGTGTTAGCATCAAATGCTTATGAGAAAGTTGCGCACGATTTTAATATTTCCAAAATGATAAATAAAACTGAAAATCTTTACCAAAAACTCTTATTGAAAAAAGAAAATGCTTAAAAAATGGCTCCCTAGTCTAATTGGTTTAAGTGCATTGGCTTTACTAGGCCGACTGTTAGGTTTTGTTAGGGAAGCGCTAATGGCTTCAAAGTTTGGCGCAAATGAAATTACCGATGCATATCTTACAACACTTCTATTGTTTGATATTGCAATAGCTGCTAACTCATCAATCCTTTCCGGAACACTATCGTACTCGGTGAATCTCCAAAAGCTAAAAAACATTTCCGGTTCGCTCGCTAAGGTCGGGTTGAAAACTTTTGCCGCTCTTTTCGTATGCTCTCTATTATTTTATCCACTAGCAGGTAAACTCATTCCGTTGATATTTACACGTTCACAGGCAACTGCGCAAATTATAATTGAAGCATCCCGGATATTTTTGATTCTCGCTTCCTTTCTTGTAGCAAACGGAGTTTTCTCCGCACTTCTACAAATGAAAGGAAATATTACAAATCCTGGAAGATTAATTGTCTTTCTGAATGTTTCATCAATCGCATTTCTAATTCTATTCACAAAATACTTTGGGATTGTTTCTCTTCCGCTTGGATTTCTTTTTGGCGGAGTTCTCTTTTTTGTTTATCAACTTTATCTGATTCAAAGAAGTCAACCGGTTGAATCAGATAATTCGGATACAAATAAATTCAATATGCTGGGTTGGGGCGCCGTTGTATTGATGGTGTTTGGTAATTCTTTGCTGCCAAGCGTTTCCGGTTTACTCGAAAGATATTTTGCATACTCTTTTGTAGAAGGAACATTTTCTCATTACCAGTATGCGGCAAAGATAATGTTGCTGCCGCTGACAATTTTTAGTTTTGCAGTCAGTACATCTCTTCTTCCAATCCAGACAAAATCAATTGCAGAGGGAAATAAAAAAGAATTTTTGAATGCAACAAATAATGGTATTCTTTTTTCGGTAGTAACCTCTTCCTTTTTTGTACTTCTCTTTTCAGTTTTAGCTGAACCAATAATTCAGCTAATTTACCAACGCGGACATTTTACATTACACGACAGCATGGAAACATCTTTTGCTCTGAAAGTTATGTCTCTCGGGCTGATTCCATTTCTTCTAAATCCGGTGATAGCTAACATTTTTTATTCATTGAAAGCAATCAAGAATATCATTTTAATAAATCTAATTTTCGTTTTAATCCAAGCTGTTATTCTTTTTATCCTTTCAAAAACATTTTCCGGTATTGAAACACTTACAATAGCATGGACAATCTTTGTATGGATAAACAACGGCGCACTGCTTTACTATCTTGCACGGGTAAAAGGAGTTCGATTTGATAAGGAAATAATGTTCAAACTATTCATGATAATATTGAGCACGGTAGTTATGATTTTGGTAGGAAGATACTTTACGAATTTGTTGTTTGATGATTTAACTATCTTAGAAAGTAAACTGATTATTTTGTTAAAGACTTTAGTAAGCGGAACTGTTCTGTTTCTCGCATTTGCGTTGACTACAATTTTTGTCTTTCGTGATAAACTTAACGGGATTAGGTCTTATCTTAAAGATTTACGTAAATAATCTGTTGGAAGTTATTGCGTGTTTAGAAAACTCATTCTGTGAAATGAGAAGCAACTTTTTCTTCGATATACTTTTGAATCTTATCCTTAAATAGAGCACGATCAAACTTCAACGCATGAGTACGAATTGAGAATGGGTCGAATTTTGTATTCTCAAAATCCTCGACAGCTTTTATCAATGATTCCACAGTTTGTTCGTAAAAAAATATTCCAGTGGCATTTGCGCCCTTATCAATCACAGTTTCAAGAGCACCGCCCTTTCCAAAAGCAATA
>JAJYXU010000158.1 GCA_021801605.1 Bacteroidota bacterium | reverse complement strand
AAAAAAATATGAAAAATGTATATGTAAATAACCTCTTGATAGTTTTCTTATCAGTCATCTTAATATTTAATCGCTAGGGGTTAAATTCCCCGAAGCTTGCTTCGAGGAGCTTCATTTGGTTTATCTTCTATTCCGACAAATTCAACATTTCTCCAATATCGAAGTGCAATTATTGTTGCTGACGCAGCTTATAGTAACGTACACACTAAACAAATTGAAAATACTTTTGCTAGCAGGGGAATAGGCGTATATCATAATATGGTAGTTTCAATAGCAGGGCCATCATCATTATCTTGTGGGGCAGAGGATTTATGTAGATCAATTGTTTCGGATTATCACGGAAACTTAACTTATGAATGGCGTGAACAAGTTGACGGTCAATCAGCTCAAATAATTGGAACGTCTGAAAATATAATCGTTGTTGGTAGATGTGATGGTAAAGGGAGATGGATATATCTAACTGTTAATGACCCTGCAACAGGTGAATGGAAAAATGCGTCAATCCGAATTGAAAGTGGTGGCGGCTTTGCTATTGAACCAAAAGATGATTTTCAGTCTATGCTATCTGAGCAGTTACCAACTGACTATGCTTTAAGACAAAATAATCCCAATCCATTCAACCCAACAACAACAATAAATTATCAACTGCCGGAGAATGGTTTTGTAACAATTAAGGTTTATGATCTGCTTGGTAAGGAAGTTGCAACACTCGTTAACGAGAACAAATCTGCCGGTTATTACAAAGTTAATTTTGATGCAAGCAAATTGACAAGCGGAGTTTATATTTATACAATTAACGCCGGCAAGTACACTCAATCAAAAAAAATGTTGTTGACGAAATAGTTCTAAAGGACTCTTTTCTCAAAAGCCGTTTCGATATCTATGGGACGGCTTTTGTAATTCACCGATTTATTCTTAACATTTCAGACCGTATCATCTATTTTTACCCGCGTCTTTCTTTATAAATATTTTGCATTAAAGAACGCGCTTTTATAAGTTTGGAAACGATTTATACAAATAATGTTTCCGTTGGAACCTTCGTTCCGACCAAACGTCTTATCAAAAGAGAAAAAAAGGAAAAAATGAATCACGATAATGAGACAAAACAAAGAATACTTTCTAAAACGGAAGAGATGTTTTACCGGTATGGCTATTCTAAAATTACAATGGAAGAGATAGCCGCTGAATTAGGGATTAGCAAAAAAACTCTTTATAAACATTTCTCCAACAAAGAACACCTTATTAAAGAGCTCATAATATCAATCAAGTGTGAAGTTGATGCATTCATCGAGCCATTGATCTCTGATAAGAAAATGGAGTTCATCGAGAAGTTAAAACGGTTTATGAATTTTATTGCTAAGACAGGTTCTAAGTTGGAGGGACCAATGGTCCGCGACATGATGAAAAACCATCCTGAGTTTTGGCGGGATATTCAGGAGTTCCGTAAGAAAAAAGCACACTCCAATTTATCACGGTTGATTGAACAGGGAATTAAGAGCGGGATTTTTAGAAAAGATGTTCATAAGGAAGTAATTGTATTAGCGTATGTTGGAGCAATTCATAGTTTAATAAATCCAGAAGTGCTTTCGCAATTACCGATATCCGCAGATCAAGTCTTCAAAGAAGTAATAAAAATATTATTCGAGGGAATTTTTACAACCGAAGGAAGAAAAAAATATAGAACCAAAATACTTATAAAAGAAAATTATGGAGAAACAATAATATGATTAGATCAAGACTAAAATTCATTTTGCCAGTATTCGGTTTCGTTTTGTTCAACATTAGCATTAACGCACAAGAAAAACTTTCACTTACGGTTGAACAAGCGATAGAGCTTGGTTTGCAAAACAGTAAAACGCTTCACTCATCATTGATGAAGGTAAAATCCTCTGAAGCGAGAGTTAGCGAAGTTAATGCATTACGATTACCATCGCTAAAACTTTCCGCTGTTTACAGAAAATTAAGCCGCGTTGAACCGTTTTCCATTCAAGGTCCAACCGGTCCAATTACAATCGCTCCAACTATTCTAGATAATTATGCAACTCAACTAACCTTATCTCAACCATTGTTTACCGGATTTAGATTGTTGAGCAATTCAAATATTGCGGAATATACAGCAAGCGCAACTAACGAAGATTACAACAAGGACAAGAACGAATTGATATTCAATATAAAAAACGCTTACTGGTCTTTGTTCAAAACAACTCAGTTGAAAAACGTCATGGATGATAATGTGCAGATGATAAAAGCACATCTCGAAGATGCTAAAAATTTATTGAAAGTCGGAATGTTAACTCAGAACGATGTGCTCAAACTTGAAGTACAGCTTTCCAATATGATGTTCAATCAAGTTGATGCGGAGAACGCGGTTAAACTTGCTACTGTTGGTTTGAACAGTGTGCTCGGTATTGCTCTTACAACAAGTATCGAAATAAATTCTTCGGTTAACTTAATGCAATTTAATTATGATGAACTAAACAAACTTATTAACGATGCTGTGGAAAAACGTCCGGAGATAAAATCTGCAGATTATAGAATCAAAGCAAGCGAAGCTGGTGTTACTATGGCTAAATCCTCCTGGTACCCGCAAATTAGTTTGTTTGGTAATTATTATTCCAGCAGACCGAATCAGAGAATATTTCCTTCCAAAGATGAATTTAAAGATACGTGGGATGCAGGTGTGAACTTGAGTCTAAATATTTGGGATTGGCTTACAACTGCTCATCAGACAGAACAGGCAGAAGCAACACTTTCCCAGGCAGAAGACGGATTGGGAATTATTAAAGACAACATTGCGTTAGAAGTAACACAGAATTATTTGAATGTGAATCAATCTAAAAGAAAAATTGAAATCTCGCAGTTAGCAGTTAAACAGGCTGATGAAAATATGAGAATGACTGCGGATAAATTTAAGAACGGTCTGGCGCTTAGTTCAGAAGTTGTTGATGCCGAAACGGCTCAATCAACGGCAAAAATTAATTATACAAACTCTATTGTAGATTTTGAACTTGCAAAAGCAAGATTAGACAAATCAATAGGTAAATAAAATGCCTCTCCCCAAGAGGTTGTCTCATAAGTAAAATTTTTTAAATAATAGACCGCTGATAAACACAGATTAAACAGATTTTCGCAGATTTTTTATTTGAATAATTACTTATGAGACAACCTCAATAAAGCGAGACAAAGAAAAAATATTAATTATTTGGAGAAGTAAATCATGAAGAGATGGAAATTAATAGTTTCGGTAGTAGTGGTCTTAGCCATCATTATTGCGGTGCTGTTTATGAACAAAAGAAAAATGGCAGCAACAACTGCCGGCGGCATTAAAGATGTTTATTATGTCTCAGTTGAAAAAGCAGAGAAAAAAAATCTAACCGAATCATTAAGCATGGTTGGCACTATAAATGCGAATTATGATGTAAATATTATTTCTGAAGCTGCGGGAAAAATTACCGGAGTGTTTACTAAAGTTGGGGACTATAAACAAGCCGGGTCGGTTCTTTTTCAAGTTGATGATGAATTAAGGAAAGCGGCATTAATGAGTGCAGAAGCAAACTATGAAAAAGCAAAAAAAGATTATGAACGATTTCAAACTCTTTATCAGCAAAAATCGGTAACTGATTCGCAGTTGGATCAGGCAAAACTTGGGGCTGCAATGGCAGAATCACAATTTATTATTGCAAAAAGACAGTTCAATGATACACAGATCAAAACTCCAATTTCCGGTTACGTTACAGCCTGCTATGTTGATCTTGGCGCAATGGTCCAAAGCGCTCCCCAAGCTACACTGGTTGCAAATATTGTTGATATCAGTAAGTTAAAAGTAAAATTAAACCTTGCGGAAAGTGATGCTTTCCTTACAAAAGCCGGAGATGCGGTTACAGTTACTGTTGATGTTTATCCCGGCGTTACTTTCAAAGGAAGAGTTGAATCGGTTAGTTCTAAAGGGGATGACGCACATACTTATCCGGTCGAAATCATGATAAACAATGAAAGAGCACATCCTCTTAAAGCTGGAATGTTTGCGCGTGCTGAGTTCACTTCGTTGAAAAACAGAGAAACTATTGTTATTCCAAGAGACGCGTTGGTCGGAAGCGTTAAAGAACCTCAAGTGTTTGTTGTTGAAAACGGTATTGCGAAACTCCGCAACTTAACAGTTGGAAATGAATCCGGAATTTTTGTTCAAGTGCTGCAAGGATTGATGGAAGGAGAAACGATTGTTGTAAACGGACAAAATAACTTGGTGGATAATTTAAAAGTTGAGATTCTCAATAAGTAAAAAGGATTTTTAAAATGACAATTACAGAATTATCAATAAAAAGACCGTCGCTTATAATCATCATATTTTCGGCGCTGATTGTTTTAGGTCTCTTTGCTTTTCGTCAGCTCCAGTATGAATTGCTGCCTAAAATTTCTCCGCCGATTATAACTATTACAACAATTTATCCGGGCGCGTCGCCAAATGAAGTTGAAACCGGTGTTACAAAATTAATTGAAGATGCTGTTTCCGGAATGGATAAAGTTTCCGATGTGCGTTCAACTTCCTCTGAAGGCGTATCATTTGTTACTATAGAACTTTTGCAATCTGCCGACACAGATCTTTCACTTCAGGATGCGCAAAGAAAAGTCGGGCAAATTACCTCGCAGCTTCCAAGCGCGGCAAAAGCACCAACGATCTCAAAATTCGCGCTTGATGAACTTCCGATTTTGAGAATGGGTGTTTCGGCAGATATGGATTCAAAAACATTTTATCAGTTCGTAAAAGATAAACTTCAGCCGCTCCTTTCACGCGTGCCGGGAGTTGGACAGATTGTGCTTGTTGGTGGAGAAGAGCGTGAGATTAAAGTAAATCTTGATCTGCAGAAATTACGTACTTACGGCATTTCAATTCCGCAGGTAACTCAAGTAATTAAGGCGGCTAATCTTGATTTTCCTACCGGCAAGATAAAAGATCAAGATGGTCAATTCATCGTGCGCGTTGCGGGAAAACTAACTTCGGTAGAGGATCTGAAAAATCTTACCATCGGTGAGTCTAAATTGGGCGGTGAAATAAAGCTATCAGACATTGCGGAGGTTGAAGATGGAATTAAAGAATACACAAATATTGTCCGTATTAATTTCCGTAGTACTATCGGATTGATTCTTCAGAAACAAACGGATGCTAACGCGGTTGAAGTTTCAAAACTTGTCAGAAAAGAGATTCAAAGAATTGAAAGTGTTTATAAAGCAAATAATTTGAAATTTGAAATCGCTCAGGACGCTTCTCTCTTTACTATTGATGCTGCTAATGCTGTAAAAAGCGATCTAGCACTTGCGGTAGTACTCGTTTCGATAGTTATGTTAATGTTTCTTCACAGTGTCAGAAATTCTGTAATCGTTTTGATCGCTATTCCATGTTCACTAATATCAACATTCATTGCAATATGGGCTTTAGGTTTCACATTGAACCTGATGACGCTTTTGGGACTCTCTCTAGTAGTTGGAATTCTTGTTGATGACTCAATTGTAGTTCTGGAAAACATTTATCATCATCTAGAAAAAGGTGAGGAGAGCAGGATCGCAGCTTTACGCGGAAGAAATGAAATTGGCTTTGCTGCTCTTGCAATAACATTTGTTGATGTTGCCGTTTTTTTGCCGTTAACTCTGGTCGGCGGAATTGTTGGAAACATTTTGCGGGAATTCTCTGCAGTTGTTGTTGTTTCAACATTGATGAGTTTATTCGTTTCATTTACGGTAACTCCAATGCTCGCATCGAGATTTGCTAAGTTGGAAAGACTAACTTCAAGAACATTACTTGGCAAATTCGCAATATGGTTTGAAAAGAAATTTAAGGAGCTTACAGAAAATTACGTTTTGCTACTGAAATGGGCATTAAAAAATAGAATAAAAGTTGCACTTTTAACTATTGCAGCATTCATCGCAACGTTTGCATTAATTCCGCTTGGATTTATTGGCGCAGAATTTATGACTCAATCAGACCGGGGAGAATTCGCTGTTACTCTTGAATTGGCGCCGGGAACAACAATTGAGCAGACGAATAAAGTTTCTCAGCAGGTCGAAAAAATGATTGGTAAAATGCCTGAAGTTGAGAGGATGTATTCTAATGTGGGCGCTTCTAGTGAAGGGCTGGTCGGATTTGCCTCCAGTAATTCAACTGAAATCACTGTAACGCTTGTTCCTAAAGATGCCAGGACTAAATCCACAGATCAGGTGGGAAACGAGATCAAACAGATGGTTCAAAGAATTCCAGGTGTCAAAGTGCGTATTAATCCGATTGGAATTTTTGGCACTGCAAATCAAACACCTATCCAGTTAATTATTAACGGACCGGATTATAATGACGTTTTGAAAACGGCTAATGAAATTCAGAATATCGTGAAAAAAATTCCCGGCACTGCAGATGTTCGTCTCTCAGCAGAGGGTGGAAATCCGGAAACAAGAATTGAAATTGACAGAAGGAAATTAACTTCATTTGGATTATCTGTGGCTGATGTCGGTCAAACTTTGCAGGTGGCATTAACCGGTGATGATAATTCCACACTGCGCGACGGCGATACTGAATATGATATTAGAATTGTACTCGATCAATTCGATCGTTCCAAAACCGATAACCTTGGTAATATCAGTTTTACGAATAGAAAGGGGCAACAAATTTATCTTAAGCAATTCGCTAATATCTATCAGTCCACTGGTCCAACTAAATTATCGCGTGAAGCCAGAAGCGCGGCTGTAACAGTTTTCTCGCAAGTTCAGGGAGGAAGAACTACCGGCGCTATTTCTCAGGATATGGAAAAGGAGTTTGCCAAATTTAAATTTCCGTCAGGCGTTACTTATTCATACCAGGGTGATATTAAAAATCAACGCGAGTCGTTTGGAGATTTAGGTCTAGCAATGCTTGCAGCAATTTTGTTCACATACATGGTAATGGTTGCATTGTACGATTCATTCATTTACCCGTTTGTAATTTTATTCTCGATACCGCTTGCAATGATTGGTGCTCTGCTTGCTCTAGCATTGACTTTAAAAGCGCTCAACATTTTTACGATTCTCGGAATTATTATGCTAACCGGATTGGTAGCTAAAAATGCGATTCTATTGGTTGATAGGACAAACTTTATGCGCGCTCAAGGTGAAAGTGTTATTGATGCTTTGATTGATGCGGTTAAAATGAGAATTCGTCCAATCTTCATGACTACTTTGACAATGATATTTGCAATGACTCCCATCGCCTTTTCAACAAGTTCTGGCGCCGAATGGAAATCCGGTTTAGCATGGGCATTGATTGGTGGATTAACCAGTTCCCTCTTATTAACGCTACTTATAGTTCCGTTAGTTTACACAAAAGTTGAAGAGTACCGCCTAAGGATTCCGGCATTGTTTAAGAGAGTTAGTGAGTTATTGAGATTCAAAAAGAAAGTAGCTGTCCCGGATTCTGTTGCAAAAGATTTGGGATTGAGTAAATGAAAAAATTGTAGAACAGACCCGCCAAAAAGACCGGCGGGCAGGTTTCAAATCTGTTCTACTATAAAGCTAAGCCGTGGTTGGTTGAGTGCGGCTTTTTATTTTTTCTCTCTAAAAGATCTTCTCTTGTATTTGTTCTATTAATTTTTCACAAATGAAGAACTATTCCATGAAAAAATATTCTGTAATTGCATTCGATCTCGGGAATGTCCTCATTTCATTTGATTACCAAATCGTGGTTAACAAGTTCAATAGAATAAAACCGGGTTTGGGCGATAAATTCTATAAACTTTATCAAGATAACTATAACATCCACCGCGATTTTGAAAAAGGAAAGATTCATACGGAGGAATTTTTAACAATTATGCTGGAGTGGCTTGAGGGAAAAGTAATCGGTAAACAATTCTGCAAAATTTACTCCAGCTTGTTTTCCGTTAACCAGGAAGTTGTGGATCTTCTTCCGGTTCTGAAAAGGAAGAAGTATAAACTTGTTCTCCTTTCGAATACAAACCCAATACATAAAAAATACGGCTATCAGCATCATAATTTTTTAAACTACTTTGATAAACTCATTTTGTCTCATGAAGTGAAAGCCATCAAGCCGGAGAAAAAAATTTACCAGGCTGTTCAAGAATTTACCCGGCAGCCCGCCTCAAACCATTTTTACATTGATGATATTTTAGAATATGTGAATTCAGCAAAAAATTTAGGTTGGGATGGAGTTCAGTTTATAAACTATGAGAATCTTGTGGAAGAATTAAAAAAGAAAAAAGTTTTGTAACCTATCCTTCCCTTTCTGAACAATGTTGTCAACTTAAGATTCAATAGCACACAGATGACGCTGATTTAACAGATGAACGCAGATTAGCTTTTGAAGTTATTAGAGATACCCTAAAATAATTTGTTTAACGAACCGCTGTATACCAGACCGGTACGTACAGTGGTGTGAGAGGACAGTGAGTGAATTAATCACTCACTTCCTACTCGATTAGAAACATTAAGTGAATTAAATGATGTGTAGGATCACTTACTGCATTTTTATTTTTACTATACTACTTATGCTTCCCGCATGTGCTTCCGCGCCGCGTTTCACATCGGGCAGTTCACGTTTCGAAGATAAAACACCTTCCCGCTTTGAAAATCTTAATCAATACAAAGATGCGGTTGTTTTGGAAACAGCTATAGGGGTTGCTTCTTATTACGCAGATAAATATAACGGGCTGATTACATACAGCGGTGAAGTATATGATATGTACGGTTTAAGTGCAGCACATCCAACATATCAAATGGGGACTGTTGTAAGAGTAACAAACCTATCGAATGATAAAAGTGTTATTATTAAAATTAACGATAGAATGCCTTTTCGCCCGGACCGAATAATTGATCTATCTCTTGGAGTTGCCAGGGAACTTGATATGGTGATTGTAGGTATTACGGAGGTAAAAGTTGAAGTGCTTGAGTGGGGAACCGGAAAAAAGTAAAAAGATTGCATCTTTCTCTGCACTTTATCATCATATATATTGTTAATATTAAGAGTGATAAAAAATGATTATAAAAAAAGTTTTACCAGTTGTTGGCGGTGCAGTTGTAGGATTTTTGTATTATTATTTTATCGGGTGCCAGACAGGAACGTGCCCAATTTCCAGCAATCCGTATATATCGACTTTTTATGGAGCACTTATAGGTGCAATTTGGCTTATTCCAACCAAAAAAAAAGTTGAAGGTGAAAAAAAATAGCTCACAGAATTTTAATTAATTATTATTTTTACATCACATTAACCGCGAGGAAAAAATGTCACAGAAAGGTTCTACCCAGAAGAATAAATTTGTCGGACTGACAAAAAAACATAGAAGCTGGATTTATACCGGCTTTTTTATCGGTGTGATTTTATTATTGTTCATCTTTAATAATACAGATTACTTATTTGGAAGAAGTGAAGAAAATGGTCCTTACCCGCCCAATTATGTTCCGAGCGCTCAAAAATCATCTGCACTTGCACCAGATTTTATATTGCCTTCAACTGACGGTAAATCAATTAAGCTTTCCGATCTTAAAGGCAAGGTTGTAATTGTAGATTTTTGGGCTACATGGTGCCCGCCATGCCGCAAAGGTATTCCGGATTTAATTTCTTTAAAGAAAAAATACGGCACAAAAGGATTTGAAATTATTGGTGTTTCGGTTGATACAGATACCAAAGATGAAGTAGTTCCTTTCATAAAAGAAAAAGGAATGAATTATCCAGTCGTTTACGGTAACATGAACGTCTATCAGCAGTATGGTGGAATTCGCGCTATACCAACTTCTTTTGTAATTGATAAGCAAGGAAAAATTGTGGCTTCTTATGAAGGTTTAATCCCAATAGCCACTTATGAAAGCCATATTAAGAAATTGTTATAAAAGGATTAATTGAATTAAAGAGTATGAGCAAGGGCAAGAATTTTCTTACTCTTGTTCATACCATTTTTAGTGATGATGATCAAAATCTTGATGAAGATTTTCTCTTACTTCTAAGTAGTCGGCAAATTGTTTTAGCAGCTCCCACGAATAGATTCCGAAATCGTATCCATCTTTCCATTTGATTTGGATGGCGTAGTTGCCAACCGTCTCAATTTTTTCAATTTCGTAAGCTTCGGGTTTTAGCGGCTCCCGTTTTTGCGGTGCATAATGTTTCCACAAAATTGTTTCACCTTTATTGCCGGCGTCGGGAGTTTCAGCCCGTAAAAATCTTAACGGGTACTTAATTACTTTACCGTTATTCCAGGTTATCTCAAGATATTCCTGCTTGTGTAATTTTATTTTTGTTGGAGTTCTCATATTTTCCTGGTTAGAAGTAAGAAGCGAGAGGTAAGAAGTAATAATAAAATTTTAACGTCTAGCTTCTCGCTTCTTACCTTTTACTCTTCACATTATTGGTTCAAAATAATTGGCAATCCATTCTTGCCTGACCCGATAATAACAATTTTTGCATTAGTAGAGTTCGATAGCTTTTCGGTTGCTTCGATTCCTTTCCATTGCAAATAATTTTGACTAATACCTCTTGCAACAATTTCTTGGAAATCAGCAATACCTTTTGCTTCAATTCGTTTACGATCAGCTTCCTGCTCTTCTTTTTTCAAAACAAATTGCATTTGTTGACTGGCTTGTTCTGCCTGAAGTTTTTGTTCGATAGATGCAGTGAGCCCAGCCGGTAAAATTATCTGTCGCATAGGAGCGGATTCTATGGTTATTCCTCTTGGACCAATTAACTTTTCTAATTGATCTTTCATCTTCATTGATAACTGTTCACGAGATTCTGTATAAAGAGCTTTTGCTTCGTATTCAGAGGTTACGCCGCGGACAACCGAGCGGAATTGCGGAACTATAATAATTTCCTCGTAATTCTCTCCAACAGATTTGTAAATTTTTGATGCATTTTCCGGATCAAGACTGTAGAGCAAGCTAATCTCAAGCTGAACACTCAATCCCTCTTTTGACGGAACATTCATAGTTTCTTTTAATTCTTGAGTTTTAATGCTGAACTTGATCACGTTGGCTAATGGATTAACAATGTTAACACCGGATTTGAGAGTTGTATTACTGACACTACCAAGGAAATCAACAACTCCTACTGTTCCAGCTGGAACAACAGTAAAAAATTGAACTAGAAGAAGTATCCCTCCTATCATAATTCCGATGAGAGAAAATTTTGCTTCCTGAATTTTTCCGCTCTTTTTTGAGTCGAAATAGATAAAAAACGATCCCACCAATAAAATAATAGCAATTACAAATAACATAGTTCCTCCTTTGAGGCTTTATTCTAAAATATTGATAGTAAGATAAGTATTATGATATCAAAGATGAAGTTAAGAAAAGGTCCAAAGAAGTTTATCTAATAAGATAAATCTGTTGAAGTGAAGAACCTCAACATTTTCCTTTTCACTTAATGGATGCCTGATAAAAACATTTGTGCACGGCAAGATACCTATAAGAAATCCTTACTTCAAAATTTGCTTAATCAACTTTACTTTATTCACTTTATGGTTAGAAATCTTTATAGCATCTAAGAGTTTTTTCCGAACCTCCTCAACCTTATTTTTTCTATCTGTAAATATTTCAGCAATTAGATCACCTTTTTTCAAGCGGCTACCGATCTTTGGATAGAAAATTATTCCAGCTTTCGGGTCAATCACATCATCCTTCTTCAATCTGCCCCCGCCAAGTTCAATCGAAGCCATTCCAATTTCATAAACATCAATTGATTCTACGTAACCATTTTTTTCAGCTAAAACTTTATTATGAAATTCTGATTTAGGATATTTATCCGGATTCTTTATAAGAGAGATATCTCCGCCTTGCAGTTCAACAAACTCTTTAAACTTTTCGAAAGCTTTTCCATTATCAATCATCTCTTGCGAAATTTTAATTCCTTCTTTAATGGATTTTGCTTTTCCTCCAAGATAGATCATAGCACTGCTTAAATTGAGAGTAACTTCAAGAAGGTCGTCAACTTTTTCACCTTGCAGCACTTTAATTGATTCGTAAACTTCAAGCCAATTGCCAATGTAATTTCCAAGCGGTTGATTCATATCAGTTATAAAACCGATCACTTTTTTGTTAAATGATTTTGCTGTGTTGATTAAAGAATCCGCGAGTGCTCTAGCATCCTTTTGTTTCCGCATAAAAGCGCCTGAACCGGTTTTAACGTCAAGCACAAGACCATTAATTCCTTCTGCAAGTTTTTTACTCATAATGCTTGCAGTGATTAACGGTATTGATTCAACTGTAGCCGTTACATCGCGCAGGGCATAGATCATTTTATCTGCAGGTGCAATTTCTTTTGTCTGTCCAATTAAAACGGCTCCACACTTTTGTAAAACCGATTTATATTCTATTAGACTAAGATCGGTCCTGTAACCGGGGATCGCTTCGAGTTTGTCGAGTGTTCCGCCTGTATGACCAAGTGCGCGTCCGCTTATCATCGGAACTTTTACACCGGCAGCCGCAACAATTGGAGCGAGTATTAAAGATGTTTTATCTCCCACTCCGCCGGTTGAATGTTTATCAACTTTTACTCCGGGTATAGAAGAAAGATCAATTACCTTTCCGCTGTAAAGCATAGATCTGGTTAAAGCCGCGGTTTCTTGCTTATTAAGACCGTTAAGAAATCCCGCCATTAAGAATGCGGAAAATTGATAATCGGGAATTTTTCTTTTTGTGTAATTCGATACGAGGAATTTGATCTCGTCATCGGTTAAAGATTTTCCATCGCGCTTTTTTCTGATGAGTTCAACAGGATTCATTTTATTCTCCAGGGAGTAGAAATGTAATAGTATGCCTATTTATATTTAAAAGATTTATCAAAGGGATTGTGTTGTTGATAACTTTCTTATGCATTACGAATGTCTTCTTCTAATTCAGAATCCTTAATATCTATATAAGAGATTTTTTGTTTATCGAGGAACTCAAGAAAATTGATGCGGGTTATTCCAAGCGTCTTTGCAGCTATACTGGAAGATATTTTTCCCATCTCATAAAGTTTTAATATCGCCGCTTTTTTTATTTCATCCGAAAATTCTTTGTCGTCCATTTTAAGGGTATCTCTAATAACTTCAAAAGCTAATCTGCGAAAATCCGTTTTTATTCGTTCACCCCGTGGAATAGTATTATCAATATTCAATAAGAATTCAAATTTCACTTTATTCCACTGGGTAAATCTGTGTTCTATTTTTAAAATAATAGTTTTTAGAGATACCCTTAAGTGATATTGCCAATGATTTCGGCAATTCAACATTTATCATGTTTTCCATTTTAATTCCTTTCTTCGTTTAAATAAAACTTACTTCTTTTTGTATCTTTTATCTACACAGTTTTATAACAGCATTGAAACTCTGACACAATTTCTATTAACTTGCTATCAAAAATAATAATCTTAAACAGAATCGAGGCAAAAATGTTTGACCCTAATTACAAATTTACTTGTATTGACCGTTTTCTAAAATATGTAAAATATGATACTCAATCGAATGAAGACTCAACAACTTTTCCCAGTGATCCAAAACAGATTGAACTAAGCAAAGCGCTGGTTGAAGAATTAAAGCAGATCGGATTGAAAGATGCCGAGATGGATGAATTCAAATATGTAATGGCTACGCTGCCATCTAATACTACTAAAACTGTTCCAACCATTGGTTTTATCTCTCACGTGGATACATCTCCTGCGGTAAGCGGAAAAGATGTTAATCCTGTTATTCACAAAAATTATCGAGGCGGAGATATTGTTCTTACCAAAGACCCAACTAAAATTATTGATGCTGCCGGCAATCCTGAATTAAAAGATATGATTGGATTTGATATTATAACAACGGACGGAACAACATTACTTGGCGCCGATGATAAAGCCGGTGTAGCAGAAATTATGGACGCGATGAATTATCTCATCACTCATCCGGAAGTAAAACATGGTACAATTCGTGTCTGTTTTACACCGGATGAAGAAGTTGGGCGCGGGACTGAAAAATTTGATATTAAAAAGTATGGCGCAAAATACGCTTACACTATTGACGGATCTACACGCGGCGAAGTTGAAACTGAAACATTTAGCGCAGATGCAGTAGTAATTAAGTTCAACGGAAAGAATGTTCATCCCGGTTATGCAAAAGATAAAATGATTAATGCTGTTAAAATTGCAGCACGATTTTTGGAAATGCTTCCTAAAGATTCTCTTTCACCGGAAACAACAGAAAAACGGGAAGGTTATGTTCACCCAACTCAGATCAACGGAAATGAAACACAGACAGTTATAAAATTTATCATCCGCGATTTTGACGCCAACAAATTAAAAGAGTATGAAAATTTTTTGAAAGACCTTTGCCAAAAAACCGTTGCACAATTTCCCGGTTCAGCTCTGGACTTTGAAGTGGTTGAGCAATACCGGAACATGAAATATGTTTTGGATCAGAATCCAATGGTTGAAGCAAACGCACTTGAAGCATTGAAACGTCTTGGTATTAAACCAATTCAATCTGCAATTCGCGGTGGAACGGATGGTTCTCGTTTGAGCATCATGGGTCTGCCAACTCCAAATTTATTTGCAGGCGGACATAACTTTCACGGATTTTTAGAGTATGTAGCCATTCAAGATATGGAAGCGGCAGTGAAAATGATTGTTACGCTAACCAATGTTTGGGAAGAGAAAGCATAAAAATATTTGTGGCATTGGATGCTTGTAAGCAGGTATCCGAGGTTGTTCTTATCATTAACTCTCCGGAGAAATAACATGAGTTGGTTTTTGGGGGGCGTCGGTCATTTCAATGAGGAATTTCTCTCAACTATTAAGCAGCTAACTCCTTCGCCTCTAATGCAGACTGCATCTGATAGTATGTTCTTGTATGCGGGAGGAATTCCAAACACATGCAAATTCAAATTAGATGATTCTAACCAGAAAAGAAATTGGCTGCAAGTGGGAATTGGTATTTCCCCAAAGAGTCCAAGAAAATTTTTATCGAATGATGATTGGAATCAGATCGTTACAAACGGTGAAGAAGAAAAAATCGAAATTGACGGGCATTTTGTTTTGCTTAGTTGGGATTTGGATCGAATAATATTCGTAACCGATAAAGTTGGTCTTAGAGATTTTTATTATTGCAGTGATGCTCGAGGAAACATTTTCTATTCAACCCGAATAGATTGGCTTGCTAAATTGATTCCAACAGAGATTAATTTCGAGGAATTCGGCAGCCGGTGGCTTTTATTTAATCAAATTTCTCCAAGAAGCGTCCTAAAAAATATCACGCGAGTTACCGGAGGCGATTCTATAACGATTGATCGAAAAACAAAAAAAATATCTTTTCATAAAAATAAATTTAAAACTCCCGAACAAAATATAGATAACCAATCGTATAATTTCGATGACCGGCTTAATGAATTGATTTTGTTTCCTCTTGCCGAGAACGAAATATCATTAAGTTTTTCGGGCGGATTGGATTCGCGGCTCCTCTTTTCTTACATGCTGCGAAACAAAAACCGTAATTGGGATGCTCATACTTTTGGGGATGAAAATCATCCCGATGCAGTTATTGCAAAACGAATCTGCAATGACTTTGGAATTCCGCATAAACAAATTCAAATTTTGCCGCCATCCCCCGATCAGTTTATTATTGAATTCAAAGACTATATCGGTCAGACTATTGTTAATAATTGCGCATCATCATTTCTGCAACTGAGAAATTACAGTGGACTTGAAGGCACTAACCAAATAATAGTTAATGGTGGTTTTGGTGAAATCTGGCGCAGAGAATTTTTCAATCGTCTTCTATTCCTCGGTTCAAAATTTATCTTGAATGGATATCTTGAAAAGATAATTCCTCATTTACGTTTGCATCGAGCGGATATATTTTCAGAAGAGGTAAAGCTTGTTATGTTAGAAGGAAGCAAAAAGCAATTGGAAATAATTTTCAGCGAACTTCCTTCACCGGATCAAATTGGTCTGGAAAATTGGATTGACCTATTCGCTGCTAAAACTAGAATCCAAAATTATTATTCACACGAACAGTCAAGATTGGATTTGATTGTAACCACCTATATGCCGTTCCTTCAACCCTCCATGCTGGAAAAATTATTTGCCGTTCCTTTGAATCAGAGAAAAAATGGAAAGCTTTTTAAATTCTTGATAAAAAGTAATGCTAAGAATCTTGTAAAATATCCGCTCGTTAAGGAGCAAATGCTTCAACCTATTTGGATGAACACTCTTCAATCCCGCGCTTGGAATTTTATCCGCAAAAAAATTATCCCGAAATTTGACGGCGATATTAATAGAAAAACATTTTTTAAAAAAATGTCTCCATTTATTCTTGATATTGTTAATTCCCAATCTGTTAGGCAATGTAATTTTTACAATCATAAAAAAATATCTACCTTGACGGGTAATTTTCAAAAAGAAAATTATGAGGGGAGTGTTGTAAATGAATTGGATTGGTGGCTTGCTTTTGAATTGTTTCGGCAGCAAATTAAAAAATCCAATGGTTTCTAATTACACGGTCTTTTCTGAAAATGTATTATTTTAGAATCCACAACCGAAAGACGGTTTTACTTATAGTAATCATTTAACAATGTTTTTTTTTGCAGATAATTTATGCCGCAAAGATTAAAACGTGCAACAGACATTTCGCTTGGAATAAATATTTTTCTCTTTATCATCAAGGCAATTGTCGGTTATCTCTCAAACTCGATCGCTGTGATCTCCGAGGCATTAAATTCTCTCACGGATATTCTTTCTTCTATCGGAATTAAATATGCGGTAATGCTCTCACACGAGAAGCCGGATTCAAAACATCAGTTCGGGCACAATGCCGCACAGCCTATAGCCGCTTTTATACTCTCGGTCTTTGCTTTTGTTGTTGGGATAAACATAATTGAAGAATCCATAAAACGTTTGATAGAACCGAAAGCTATCAACACAATCCCCGCAGTTTACGTTGTATTAATCTTAACGATGATTATTAAAATTGTGCTAAACCGTTACCAGGTTAGAATTGGAAAGTTGTTTAATAGTCCGGCAATTAGAGCCGCATCGGTTGACAGTATTAACGATGTAGTTGCATCTTTGATAGCGTTGCTCGGAGTTATTGGTGCGGCGTATAATTTTAGATTCATAGATAGCATAGCCGGTATTCTTTTGGCAATGTTCATTTTCAAAACCGGTTATGAAGTTGGCAAAGAAAATCTTAATTATTTGATGGGGCATTCTGCAACCAGTGAGTTTGATGACCGTGTAAAAGATATTACGCTGGGAATCGAAGGTGTGAAAGGAATTAATGATCTCCGCTCACATTATGTAGGTGATAAATTTCATATCGAAATTCATATTGAAGTAGATAAAGATGCATCTACCTTAATCTCGCACGATATTGGCAACAAAGTTCGTTTTGAATTAGAGAAAATTGACGAAGTACAAAAAGTTTTTGTGCACGTTGATCCAGTTTAATGCTTGTCTTCCGAAAGTAATACTTATATACTTGATTTTAGACTAACTAAAGATATGTTCAACATCTAGAATCAAGAATCTATAATTATTTGTATTTTTCTTCTATAAAAATTAAGAGTAGTTCAATGACAGAATTAAAAAAGATGACGCTTCTACATGTCTTGAATAATAGTGCGGAAAAATTTGCAGACCGTCCGGCTGCTTCATTTGTAGATAGACCAAAAATTACTTATCGGGAATTCAAATCGAAGGTGAATTCTATTTCATCCTTTCTCAAAGACGAGGGAGTAATTGCAGGTGACAAGGTTGCAATTCTTAGTGAGAACCAGCCGAATTGGGGAATTGTTTACTTTGCAATTACAACAATGGGTGCTATTGCGGTTCCAATTATGACGGAATTTCATTCAACAGAAGTTCATCATATACTCCGCCATTCAGAGAGTAAGGCAATCTTTGTCTCTGCAAAATATTTCAACAAAATTGAAGATGCAGATATTGATTCGTTATTGACAACGGTTTTATTAGATGATTTTTCCGTAATTCCCGCTAACACAAAAAATGATATCCTAAAAGAAGTGATTGCCGGGGGTAAAAAAGAGTTTGCAAAAATTAAAGAGGCGGCTCTTAAATTCGTTGGTTTACTGCCGGGTGAAGTTGAAGAAGAAAACATTGCTTTGATACTTTATACAAGCGGCACAACCGGACATTCCAAAGGCGTGATTCTCACTCACAAAAATATTGTCTCTGACGCACTCTCAACGTTGAATATGGTTCATGTTGATACCAATTCGAGGTTCTTATCTATTCTTCCTCTCTTTCATACTATTGAATCAACACTTGGTCTTGTTGTCCCGGTCATAAAAGGCGCTTCAATAACTTATGTAGATAAACCTCCGACTGCAGCGGTTCTTCTTCCGGCACTTACAAAGGTAAAACCTACTATAATGATTGCTGTTCCACTTATAATTGAAAAAATATTTCGCAATAAAATTTTACCGGAGTTTAATAGAAAGGTGATAGTTAGGGGACTTTATAAAATTCCTACTATAAGAAAGCGTCTGCATAAAATTGCCGGTAAGAAACTAATGCAGACATTTGGCGGTGAATTGAAGATGTTCTGCATCGGGGGCGCCTTACTTTCCGCAGACGTTGAAAGATTTTTAAGTGAAGCTGAATTTCCTTACGCAATTGGTTACGGATTAACAGAGACCTCTCCATTAGTAGTGGGTACCGGTCCGGAGGGTGTCCGTCTCCGTTCTGCGGGAAAAGTAATGCAATGGATGCAAGTTAAAATAGATAATCCGGATCCAAAGAACGGAGAGGGAGAGATTCTTATTAAAGGTCCGAATGTTATGAAGGGTTATTACAGGGATCCGGAAAAGACAAAAGAAGTTTTTACTGAAGATGGCTGGTTCAAAAGCGGCGATCTTGGTGTGATTGATAAGGATGGGTACCTTTTTATTAAAGGAAGATCGAAAAATGTTATTATTGGCTCTAACGGCAAAAATATTTATCCCGAAGAAATTGAGTCCATCATAAATGAATTTCCTTATGTTGCCGAATCATTAGTCATAGAAAGAGGCGATCAGTTGATAGCAAAAATATATCTGAACTTTGAGGAAATTGATCTGGAATTCAAAATACAGCGGCTTACCGAACCGAAAGCGCGCGCGATCATCAACAAAATTTTATCTGATCTCCTTATTCAAATTAATGATCGAGTTAATACTTTTTCCCGAATTAATAAAATAATTGAACAGAGAGAACCGTTCGAGAAAACACCGACGCAGAAAATAAAACGCTATCTTTATGTTGATTGACACTGAATACCGGATGCTGGAATTTCAATGTAGTGAATGTTGAATTGACAATCAGAAAATTATAAAGTATGATTGTATCAAAAATGGGAAGCATAGTATTTAAGACAAAAATAAAAGGGGAAACTCTTTGTAATAGAAAACTAAAAAATCTTGACGGAAGAGAAGTAAAAGTTGTTGTGACTGAAATTGAGTCTAAGGAAAAAAGAAAGTGGTTAACATTAGGTTCTGTAGCATTGGGCGGTGCGCTCGATAAACAAAATATAAGAGATTATGCTTATGAATGAAGTTCAAAAGATTGGCAACTATCAACAAAAAAGATTTTATCGGTATAGAGGAAATTGCGCTGATCGATATGTAAGTGCGTATAAACGAGGTTTCATAGGCTAAAGTTTTTTATCAAGCATCCAGTATCAATTTCTCTTTCTTCGGTAAACTATTCACAACAATTTCATACGAATGATCGATCCAGCTTAAGATTTCTTTATCTGGAATAGAACCATCAAGAGCGATTGTATTCCAATGCGTTTTGTTCATATGATACCCCGGTATAACGGCTTCATATCTTTCACGAAGCGCAACGGCTAATTCCGGATTGCACTTTAAGTTGATTGTGTAGGGCGGATTTAAATTAGCAAGACAAAACATTTTATTCATTACCTTAAAGACAAGAACATCTTTTCCAAAAGGAAATCCTTCTGTTGTCTTTTTCTTTTTCAGACAGTAATTGCGAACCTTTTCTATGTCCATTATTGCCTCAATCATTATTTTTCGTTTGAAATTACGCTCGTGAATCTCTAATTTAATTTTAGTTACTCAACAAATTTTCGGGATTAATTGAAAACAAAATTGTCCATTGTTTCTATTTTATTTTTCATTCCCATTTTATTTCTGAATGCACAAACAGAGAGCAATATTGATGTAGTTTATAATTTGATTGAACGCTCGGTTATAAAAGCCGATTCACTTCTCGGAGGAAAACAAACAATTAATCTATCCGTTACAACTGCACCGCCGCTCGAGATTCTAAAACCAAAAGTACTTCAATTATTCAGCAATCGCGGCTATTTACTTAAAACATCCGGTAACGAATCTGTAATACCTGTTAATTATGCTATCGCTTCTGCAACAGTTGAATACAACAATTCTTTTTCAGATGGATTCTTTAGCGGGATTGGGCTTGAAAGAAAAATTACATTAAAAGGATCTTTCACAATTGTGAAATCGGACCAAATCATCAAACCGGTTGAGTTTACAGAAAGTGTGACTGATACTATTAAACTTGATGAAATTTCAACCCTTGAAAATAGGTCAATTCCATTCACCCAGGGGGAAATACCACCGCAGCCGTTACTTTCTACTTTTTGGGAACCGATTATTGTTGTTGGAACTCTAATCGTTACCGTTATTTTGCTCTTTACAGTCAGAAGCAAATAACTGTAATTAGCTGTTTTACAGCTACCCTATTTTGTTTATTTTTGCAACGTCTTAAAAAGCGAGGAAACTGTTTTGCACAACCGAAAAATAATTTTTTCTGTTTTAGTTAGTTTAATATTTATTTACGCCTGTTCCAGTTCTGTTGATACGAGCAAGTTTAACGCAGAAGATTACTACAACTATGTCTATAAATTATATACTGAAGAAGATTATGAAGAGGCAATCTCAAATTTTCAAAATTTTCTGCTTCAGTATTCAGGAAGCGCCTATAATGATGATGCTCAATTTTATTTAGGCATGACTTATCACAAGAGGAAGCAGTTTCTTCTTGCAGCATATGAATTCAGTAAATTAATTAAAAATATTCCCGCAAGCCCTTTTGTACCTGAAGCTCAGTATATGCTGGCTGAATCGTATTTTCAGCTTTCACCTCCTTATCAGCTAGATCAAGCATACACCAAAAAAGCTATTGAAGAGTTTCAAGCGTTTATTGATTTCTTCCCGGCAAATCCAAAAGTTGAAGAAGCCGAGAAGAAAATAAAAGAACTCACAGAGAAACTTGCAGAAAAAGATTATATGAGCGGAATGATTTATCAAAAGATGGAATATGAAAGAGCTGCAATAAAGTCTTACGCTATGGTTGCGGAAACTTACCATGATACTAAATTTGCACCACTTGCTCTTTACAACAAGATAATGTTAGAAATGAAAAAAGATATGAACAACGAGGCACTCGCTGATGTTAATTTATTCTTGAGCCGCTACCCGAATGATTCTAATGCAAAAGAACTACAAACTATAGAGACTAAACTTTCGGGAAGTAAATGAACGGTCAACGAAGAAAAAAGAAAGTCAGTGAATCAATTGTTACAATGACGGAACTCGTTCTGCCACACTATACAAATCAGCTTGGCAACTTGTTGGGAGGACAGTTGATGCACTGGATTGATATATGTGCAGCGCTCTCATCGGCAAAACATTCACAGCGTGTTTGTGTTACTGCTTCGGTTGATAGAATTGATTTTCATCATCCCATAAAACTAGGCAATGTTGTAACTTTGATTGCGTCGGTAAACCGTGCGTTCAAAACTTCGATGGAAGTCGGCGTAACAGTCTTTGCCGAATCTCTTATTGAGGGAACGCGTATTCTCACTAATACGGCATATTTAACTTTTGTAAGCGTAGATGAAAACGGAAAACCGGTTGATACAAATGAAATTGTTCCGGAAACAGATGATGAAAAAAGAAGATTTGAAGAAGCACTTCAAAGAAGAAAAAACCGTCTCGGTAACTGAAAGAATATTTTTTGTTTCAGTTCTTATTTCATTCCTTTATTTGTCCAATTTGTCGGCTCAAATTCCAATTAATGGCTTTTGCAAATACAGAGAATTTCCAGTCAAATCTAATTATACAAAAATTTTTCCAGTAGATTACAATTTTGATGGTTATAGAGATTTGCTAATCTATAATCCCGTAAATAATAAATATTCCACTCTCAATTCAGATTCAAAATCAAATTTCAACTCTGCTTCAGAAAAATTTTCTTCATCTGCGCTGGAAGATATTCACACATTTAGTCGTGGAATAACAGAAAAGAGATTTTTAATTGCTTCGCGTAAAGCAAAGCAGGTTGCATTAGCGACTTTTTCAAAAAATGGTATAATGTTTCTCTCAAGCAGAATCAAATTTCAAGGGTTTCCTTCGAATATTGATGTTAGTGATATTGACGGTGATGGAAAACCGGAAGGACTTGTTTGCGGAAGAACGCTCGATGGATTATATCTTTTACGTGAAAAAAATAAATCTCTAAAAGAAACAAAAATAGTTAAGGGAAAAGTTTTTTCTTCGGCAAGTTTCATTGATTTCGATTATGATTCATTTGCCGATATTGCTGCGATTGACCAGTTGTCTAACTCTATAATTCTTTATTATAATGATAAATCTGGAAATTATAGAGAATCGCGTTCCATAGGTTTAAAAGGAGATGTAAATGAATTCAAAACATCCGACTTAAATTCTGACGGCTTCACCGATTTTGTTTTTGTTAGGGATAATCAATTTGAAGTTCTTCTTGGTGATTCTGTTTCATCATTTCAAAAAAAAATTTTCATTAATACACCGGTTAAACCCGACAAATTTTCAATACTCGATTTTAACGGCGATGGTTTTAATGACATTGCCTTTATAAATTTTCAGACCGGCTCGCTTTATATTTCTTACGCTCAATCAACAAATAAATTTTATCCGCCGGTTTTATATATGAAAAAAAGCAGATTAGTAGATATTTCCGCTTACATAGACCGTGCAGGTAAAAAATTAGCGGTGCTTAGTTCTGAAGGAAAAGTATATCTTATCAATACAGTTGGAATTGACGATTCATCGTTTTCAATAACTGCCGGCAACAATCCTACCGATCCGCATACTTTCGATTTCATGAATGATGCTTTTAAAGGTTTCTGTTTTATTGATGAAGGCGAGCAATCTTTGAAATTATTTATAAGCGAGCGCAGAAATTTATTTAGAATCTATTTTTCAATTCCTTTAGCTGTGAATCATTCCAACATTTTGGTTGATGACTCACATCCGGAAATAAAAACCTTTTACTGTTTTTCTAAGGGTGGACGTACTATTGAAATTATAAAGATGAATCTTGAAAGCTATAATTACTCTAAACTTGCTATTTATGCCGATAAACCAATTGAGGATCTGAAACTGAGCAGTGATCGGCTAAAAGATTGGCAGACACTTTTTATTCTATGTAAAGATGATAAAGATCTTTTCTTGCAAAGTTTTGAAATAAGAGGTTTTCGTAAAGCATCTTCTGCAATTTATTCTATTGGTTCAAACGTAGATAAAGCATGGCTGTCTTTTGGTGTTTATAGAGATATTTACTCTTTCTCTCTTAACAATAATAAAGTCCAGTTGATTAAAACTGTTTTCGACAAAAAAATTATTAAAAGAAAAACTTTACTAAGTTTTGATATCACTTCCAAAGATAAGCTGAGCTATAATCTGGTTTGCTTTGATGAGCCACTGTTTCGATTCAAACCGGCGGCAGCACTTATAACGGTGAATAATAATTCAACACTATACTACATTATAAATGATCGTATTACTAAATACACTTTGAAAAATCTTGCTTCTCCAAATGTGGTGTTGCGGTATTCCATCAATGAAAACAACGATGAACCAACTTTTTATTACAATGATTTCAAAAAAAATAAGCTGCACAGTTTAACACTGCAAAATTTGAACAGCGCTCCGGTTGATAAGGAATTGATTGAATTCAATAAGATCAATAATTATCTTGTTGCCAGATTATATGGAAGAAAGACATTTTTGATTTACTCGAACATTTTACAAAACACATTATCCTTCGAAAAACTTTGATGAAGAAATTTTCACTCCTTTTCTTTTTTATCCCTATTCTAATTGCTACCGCGCAGAATTTGGATTCATTATATAATAGGTTTATGCAAGTTAAAGGCGTAACGCAAATTATCAATCAACAGATCATATCCACACAAGAAGAAGCGGTCAAATGTTCTTTCGGAATTGTGAATCAGACAAAACTTAATTACGAGAAATTTACTGCATTACAAAAAAAAACACTCAGCAAACTTCTTCAAAGACCTGCATCCGATACTAGTTTTCTAACTCCCAAAGGGAAATTTCGTATTCATTATACTAAAACTGGAATTGACGCTCCGGGCTATGATCTGAATGAATTGGCAAAAGCTGCTGATTCATCTTACAATTACGAAGTAAATATTCTTGGTTATCCGCCGCCCCCGAAAGATTCCGGCGAAGGAGGCGATGATCTTTACGATATTTATATTCAAAATCTCTCCAGCGAATATGGTTTTACAGAATTTGAAAATCCAATTACTAACAATACATACACAAGTTTTATGGTGATTGATAATGATTTTTCGGGAGATAATTATCACACACACGGTATAAACGGCGCCCGCGTTACAGTTGCTCATGAAATGCATCATGGAATACAAATTGGAAATTATATTTACCGCGCAAGCGATAATTATTACTACGAACTGACTTCCACTGCTATGGAGGAGTTTGTTTATAATGATATTAATGATTACTACTATTACATGGGCTCATATTTTAGAAATCCGCAGCGCACATTTTCTTCTAACGACGGTTACAATATTGCAATCTGGAATTTGTTTTTGCGCGATCGGTTTGGTGTGGATATCATAAAAAGAATTTGGGAATTGATGACGGGAGAACGTGCATTAAAGGCATTTGATGAAGCAATTATAAAATCCGGTTCAACATTCAAAGCAGAATTTAACAATTTCGGTATATGGACATATTTTACGGATGTCCGGGCAGTACCAAATAAATATTTTAAGGAAGCATCTAACTATCATCATCTTATCAATCCGTTGATGGTTACCGACTTTACAAATCCAACATCAACTATGAATGTTAGTTCTGAAGCAGTGTCGAATAATTTTTTGCAATTCAACGATAAATCAAGTCCGGCAAATAATGTATTGGTTTCGCTGATAAGTAATTGTGATATAAACGGCGGAATCAATTCACCGATTACAAACACATCTTTTGTTTATACACTTTCTTCTCAGCCAATAAGCGGCGGTAAGAAAATTATAAACGGATACTACTCTAATCTTGAGAGTCAAAACAGCTTTCTCTTTTCTGAATCGAATATTTTTAATGATATACCAGTCAACGAAGGACGGATTTCGACTGAAGAGATTGATTATCCGTTTCCTCAACCATTTAAATATTCTGCAAACACACAGTTATTTTTCCCTACTTCCAGCAGCGGTGATGGAACTGCAGAACTTTATATTTATTCTGTTGATATGACTTTGGTTTATTCAATTACTAAACGTATTCTTGTCTCCGATAAAATTGTGATTAGCTGGGATGCACATGATGCTAATGGGAATAAACTTGCTACCGGAGTTTATCTTTTTGTTACTAAGTCTGGCGACAAAATTAAAAAAGGGAAATTTGTAATTTATAATGACTGATTATACTGTAGAACTGAATAATCTTATCAAATTTTTCGGAAGACGATTGATCTTTAACGGAATCAATTTTTCTTTTTCGTCACGGAATGTATATGGGATCTCCGGACCGAACGGATCGGGGAAATCAACACTTGTTAAAATAATTGCAGATTTGATTTCACCAACGGGGGGTAAAGTAGTTCATAAATACGGTGAAAGAACAATAGAGCCGGAAGATCTTCACAATTATATTGGTTTTGTATCACCCTATCTTTTTCTTTATGATGAATTCACAGCCGAAGAAAATTTGATTCACTCTGCAAATATTCGCGGAATTAAATTCAATAAAGAACGTTCCGATTATCTTCTTGGTGAATTGAATCTGTTTGACAGGAGAAAAGATTTAGTACGCGGATATTCATCCGGAATGAAACAGAGATTAAAATTTATTTTTGCACTTTTACACGAGCCGCAATTGATAATTTTAGATGAACCTACGTCGAACCTGGATAACTCCGGTAAAGAGATTGTTTATAAAATTATTAAGGAAGAATCTATAAAGAATTTAATTGTAATTGCATCAAATGAAGATTCCGATCTTCATTTATGTACAGAAGTTATCGAATTAGAAAAATTTAAGAAGCAAACAAACAAATGAAAGCATTCGCGCTATATAAAAAAGATTGGCAATCGGAACTGCGTACCCGTTATGCTATTAATGCTCTTGCAATGTTTATTCTTGTTACCATCAGCGTTATTATGTTTTCCATCGGCAATGAAAAGATTACCGAATATTTAACAGGCGGTTTGTTGTGGGTAGTAATATTTTTTTCCGCAATGTCCGGGCTTTCTCGCGCGTTCGTTTCCGAAGAAGAACGGGGAACAACAATGACTCTTCATCTGCTTGCTTCTCCTTCAACAATATTTTCAGGCAAACTTATTTTTAATCTTTTATTAGTCTTTTTGATGAATTTTGTCATCACATTTCTTTTCTCAATTCTTTTCACATCATTTATTGTAAAAAATATAGCTCTTTTTGCAATTGCTTTTCTATTCGGAAATATCGGCATTGCAATTTCATCGACTATCATAGCAGCAATTATTTCCAAAGCAAGTTCTAAAGGAACACTTTACCCGGTTCTTTCATTCCCGATTCTTTTGCCTCTCATTTTAACGCTGCTTGAACTGACAAAATTCTCAATGGATGGGAATTCAATCAGCGGATCGTTGGTGGAAATCTTTGTACTTATTTGTTACGATGTAATAATGGGAACGGCTTCTTACCTTTTATTTGATTTTATCTGGAAAGAGTAATTTGTTTTTAGGGTATCTCTAATAACTTCAAAAGCTAATCTGCGAAAATCTGTTTACCCCGTGGAATAGTATTATCAATATTCAATAAGAATTCAAATTTCACTTTATTCCACGGGTAAATCTGTGTTCTATTTTTTAAATAATAGTTTTTAGAAATACCCTAAAGTTTATGAAATAACTTCTATTACTTCTTTGCAAAATTTGATTAAGAAATTCATTGCGGCTTCGGGAGAATTAAATTTGTTATTCATTTCGAGCTTTAGAATTTCTTTCACTTGGACAAATTTAATCTCTTTTGAGTAATTAGTGTTGATGTAGGTCAACAGCGGCACAAACTTGTTCTGGTAGAAATTCTCTCTTTCATTTTTGGGAAGAATTATAATAATCCGGTTGTTCTGAACAATAATTCGTTCAAAGAGAGCAAAGGATGCATAAAATCTTAAAATCGCCGCAAGAATAAGCCGTTCAATGTTTGGCTGAAGTTTACCGAAGCGATCAATCATTTCTTCTTTGATTTCGTCAAGTTCCTCAATCTTAATCATAGAAAAAAGCGCAGTATAAAAACTCAACCGGTCTGCTTGATCCGGCATAAACAATTTTGGAATTCCAATTTCGAAGAATGTATCAATTGTTGGTTCCGAACGTTCCTGCTGACGCGGTAAATCTTTAAAGACTTCCTTAAACTCGTCCTGCTTCAATTCTTCAACAGCTTCATCAAGAAGTTTGAGATACATATCGAATCCGATTGAATCAATGAATCCGCTTTGTTCTGTGCCAAGTAAATTACCTGCACCGCGAATTTCAAGATCACGCATGGATAAATTAAATCCTTCGCCGACATCTGTATATTCTTCAATTGCCTGTAAACGCTTAACAGCTTTTTTTGTAATTGCGTTTAAGGACGGGACAAGAAAATATGCATACGCTTGTCTGTCGCTTCTTCCAACTCTTCCGCGAAGTTGATGAAGTTCTGCAAGACCAAACCGATCTGCGCGATTCACAATGATGGTATTAACATTTGGTATATCGAGTCCCGATTCGATTATTTTTGTTGAGATCAGCATGTGATAATTCTTGCTAAGAAATTTGTGAATCACGTCTTCTAGTTGTGTAGGTTTCATTTGCCCGTGAGCAATACCAATTTTAATTTCAGGAATATATTTCTGAACATAGGCGGCAATTTTTTCAATTGATTGAACGCGGTCATGAACAAAATATATTTGTCCGTTACGTTTAACTTCATTAAGAACCCATTCGCGCACTTTGTGAATATCGAAAACATCAACTTTAGTGTAGATTGACTGACGGTTTGGCGGCGGTGTTACAATGATTGAAAGATCGCGGGCACCAAGTAGCGAAAGGTTTAGAGTTCGAGGTATTGGCGTTGCAGTCAATGTTAATGTATCAACATTTGCTTTTAGTGAGCGCAATTTTTCTTTTGCCATCACACCAAAGCGATGCTCTTCATCAATTACAAGCAAACCCAAATCTTTGAAGAGAATATCTTTTGAAAGAAGCCGGTGAGTTCCAATTACCAAATCAACTTGACCATTCTCAAGTTTTTTCGAAATCTCCTTTTGCTCTGCTTTTGTTTGAAATCGTGATAGCGCTTCAACTTTAACCGGGAATTGTGTGAGACGATCCTTAAAAGTATTGTAATGTTGTTCCGCAAGAATTGTTGTCGGCACTAAAAGAGCTACTTGTTTTCCATCATTGATTGCTTTGAACGATGCACGCACGGCAATTTCAGTTTTGCCAAATCCTACATCTCCGCAGACCAAACGGTCCATTGGGTTTTCGCTCTCCATATCGCGTTTGACTTCTTCTGTTACTTTTGTTTGATCCGGAGTGTCTTCATAAAAGAATGATGCTTCAAGTTCTTTCTGCCAAATTGAATCTGCGCTGAAAGAGAAGCCCTGTGCAGATTTTCGTTTTGCGTATAATGTAATTAATTCTCTTGCGGCATCTTTTATTTTCGCTTTTACTTTTTTCTTTGTTGATTTCCACTCACCGCCGCCGAGAACAGTAAGTTTTGGCGGAACATTATCTTGAGAAGAGAATTTTTTCACAAGAGAGAGATAGTTCAGATTAACATAAACTACTCCGCCTTCAGCATATAAAATTTTAATTGACTCCTGCTCAACTTCACCAATCCTAATCGTTTCAAGACCTACATACTGACCAATTCCAAAATTTACGTGAACGACGTAATCGCCTTTCTTAATAGAGGCAAAATCTTTTACGCGTGATTTTTTGTACTTAGCTTTTGAAGAAAGCTTTGTGCGGTATGGTTTGTTAAAAATTTGGTAATCGGTTAACAAAACTAAACTGCCGCTCTTTGCTATAAACCCGTTCTTAACCGCAAGAACTATAATTTTAATTTTACCGGATTCAAAAAGTTCTGTCAGAGCTTTACTATCCGGCGCATTGGCAGGTTTAAATTCCGAGAGCAGATCGTAAAGACGTGAACTTTGCAGTTCATTTTCTGCAGCGATAATGACTTGAAAATTTTTATTTGCATATTCTTTAAGAAAACTATGAAGTAACTCAAAATTAGAATTAATCACCGGAGCTTCAGATAAATGGAGTTGTATCCGTTCATCATACTGACCAATTGCGTCTTCTATCAACCATCGCGCGTTTTTCTCAAATATTTTATCGAGTGAATGATTTTCTTCTTCACGCTCTTGTTCCTGCTCTTTCCCCTCATCATAAAGCTCTTCTTTCAGATCTTCATCAATTTCTTCTTCGATTGTTCTTACATCATCGGAGATTTTTTCTTCAAAGAGATTTTGCAATTCGTAATTGGAAGCGAAGACAAATGGATTGTCGAGATAGCCAAAAATATCACTTGAATTTTCTTCTTCCGAAATAATTGAAGCCGCGACTGTAACCGAAGTAAGTTTATC
>JAJYXU010000140.1 GCA_021801605.1 Bacteroidota bacterium | reverse complement strand
CTTACAATTTTTTCGTGAAAGCAAATCAAATAATTCAACAACCGGATGAATTTAGTATTGCTGAAATTATAACGAACGATCTAAACACAATTGAATTAACGCTCAACGAATTAGATAAGGGTTCGGACTTCAAGGATCTGGCAAAAAAATATGCATCGAATGATTCTTTAAAAGCACATGAAGGTTTATCGGGATTTTTTAAAGCTTCCGAAAAAGGAGAAATTGGAAAAGCAGTTGTTCGAATGAAAATTGGAGAAGTATCCGGTCCCATTAAAACTCCGGATGGATATTCACTCATTAAATTATTAGATAAAAGAGAAGGTAAAAAAGAGAGAGCAGCAACATTCGAGGAAGCAAAAGAAGATATTAAAAATATTTTGAGAACCGAGAAGATGTACAAGAACTTAGATGATACTACAGCGAAACTTGCTGCGACCTATGGAGTGGAGATCAACGATGCTGCATTGAACTCGGTAAAGGTCTCTTCAGTCAATATGATTGTTATGCGAAGATTTGGTTTTGGCGGTCAACTGCTGGCAGTACCGTTCACACCAAACTTTTCAAACTGGTTCAAAAAATTTGAGCAATTGAAAAAAAAGAATTTACTTTAAGGGTACTTCCAAAAACTATCTTTTGTAAAAATTTAACGCGGAGAACGCTAAGAATGCGCAGAGTCCGCAGAGAATATTGAAATTTTTAGAACCACCCTTAATTCTATCGTTATGTTAAAACTAAAACCAAATATTAAAACGTTCTATCTTTCTATCGCAGCAATTACTTTTCTTGTAATTACGGTTTTTGTAGTTATGTTTTTGTTCGGTGATTATTTCAAGGTTAGCAATGAAGGAGTAAAAAAAATTTATTATGTGGATAATATTTCCCAAAGCCATAAACTGGTAATAGATCGTTTTAACGCTTTGAATAAAGGTAGAATTGAAGTTGTGCCGATTGATCTCCCATTTGAAAAATTCAGCACTAACGAAAGGAAAGAACTGCTTATCCGTTATCTTAGAAGTAAGAGCGACCGCGTGGATCTCTTTTCGGTTGATCAAATATGGGTCCCCCGTTTTGCAAAGTGGACCGAGCCGTTAAGCAAATATTTCCCGAAATCACAGCGGCAACAGATAGTCGATCAAGCAATGGAAACATGTTATTACGAAAATGAACTTGTAGCTCTTCCTCTATATTATGACATCGGAATTTTATACTACAACAGTTCGATTCTTAAAAAACTTCCAAATTATTCTTCAGTTAAAAACGAACTTGATAGTTTTATAACGTGGGATAGATTTATTACAATCGGTCAAAAATTAAAATCTTACGGTCATTCTGTTTATGTTTATCCGGCAGATGATTATGAAGGGTTGATGTGCAGCTTTGTTGAGATGCTGGAATCCCAGAACGAAAAATTGTTTGTTAACGACACAGTTCGGTTAAATACGAAAGCGGCAGAAAACGCACTTCAACTTTTAGTTGATCTTGTGAACACTTATAAACTTTCGCCAAAAGAAATTACAGACTTCCGGGAAACAGAGTGTTATTTTCACTTTGTGAATAATCAGGATGTCTTTCTGAGAGGATGGCCAGGATTTTATGAATGGTACAGAAAAAATGTAAAGAATCAGGATGTTTCGGATATCTACGAGAAAGCCCCGATGCCTTATTTCAAAGGTGGCAAACCGGCTAGTATTATCGGTGGTTGGAATTTGATGATGTCCAAATATTCAACAAAGAAAAGTGAAGTGATAGAATTTGTAAAATATCTCTTGAGTTATGATGAGCAGACTATTTTTTATGAGGTTGGCGGATACTTGCCAATTCAAAAAAGCATGTATTCTGATAGTGCATTTGTAAAGAGACACCCGGAATTAAAATTTTACAATAAAGTTTTGAAGAGCGGTGTTCATAGACCGTTTTCAGAGAAGTATACAAAATGTTCCGATATAATTGCGTCTTACTTAAATTTAGCAATCAAAAATAAAATTGGTGTTAAAGAAGCGTTAAGCAAAGCCCAGCGGATTATCAACTCCGGTGATGTTTTCATAAAATAATTTTGCAATGAAAAATCAGCTATTCGAAAATCTTAAAAGATACCACTTCGAGTTTAAGCACTTAACAGTGCTTTTTATCGGACTGATAATTTTTCAGCTCGTTCTCTCTTACGTGCATAAAGCATCGCTTCACAACTTTGTAGAGAACACGCAGGGGTGGTTTCAAAAACATTCCGCAGAGAGATTTGCTAACCTGAGTACAACAACGCTGGAACTTCTTTTGGAAACTTCGAAGTTGAATACACCAGCAACTGAAACTGATAAACGCAGGATCATTCAATTCTTTGATATTATTCTAAATCAACAAGTCCTTCAGCAGAATGTTGAGGAGATCTGTTTACTTGTAAATGATGGGAAGAAAATTCGTGCTATTGATGACGGACGCGTTCTATTTTCATTTATCTTTAATCAGAAGATTGATTTACCGGATGCAACCAATCGTCATAGGCAAGCTATAAAACTTTATGATAGCGTTAAAACGGAACTTATCAAGACTGAACAGATAATAAACGTATTAAGCGATAAGCAAACTTATCACATCTTTGTTCCGTTCGTTCCCAGCGGCGAATTTGTTGGCGCTCTTTACATGCGTAATACCGCCGATGTTTCTTTCATTCAACGCGAAATTGTTTCTAATTACGAAGAGACATCTCTAATTTATTCGGCTCTTTTTCTTCTCGGCTTACTTGCAATGTATTATATCTCAACTTATACAGTAAAAGAACGGGACGAAACTCAAAAACTTTTATTTGAAGAACACGAGAGCAGCATCAAACAAGTGATTGAACATGATAAGGAAGCAATGTTTACAAAACGGATTTACCATACTCATCATAAAGCCGAAAAGGTGATGGGTTTTATAAAAGATGATCTCAGGATGCTCTCACCTGAAAATATTAACGAAATTAAGTATCGCGTTTCCCGTTACTCCAATTTTATTTCACGCGTAATTTATGATATGAAATGGTACGATCCACCGGTTCAAACAATTCGCAATGCGGCATTCAGAACGGATCTGAATGAAGTGATCCGTTTCATTGTAGAAAATATTTTTAACCGTACAGCACGTAAATCCGGCGCGTTCGAAATAAAACTGAATTTAGATGGAAAAATTCCTCTTCTCAGTATAAACGAATTTGTTGTTTGGGAGGTGATTGAACCTTTGATCCAAAATAGTATTGACCATGGAGGCGACGTTGAGTTGATTATTAATGTAGAAACAAAGTATAATCTCAAAACTAATACTACAACACTCGTCATCACTGATAATGGTCCCGGAATTCTTACCGAACTTATGGAAAAAGATGAATTCGGCGTTAAAAAATTGTTTCTGGAAAACGTTTCAACAAAAACAGAAGGACAATCATCGGGATATGGGTGTTATATTGCTTATGAGATATCTAAACAAAGATGCGGCTGGAGTATTGATGTTGAAAATCTTGGGGGTAGCGGATGCAAATTCACAATTGGAATTCCACATTAAGTTTTATTGGAGAAGAAAATAATGTCTGAGGATCAAATAAAAGTTTTGCTGATTGAGGATGAAGACTTTGATATGCGGAGAGTTGAAAACACAATCAAACCGTTTGAAAATAGAATTAAAATTATGGACGTAGTTTCCGATGGGCGTTCTGCTATCGATCTGTTAGGCATCAAAAAGAATTTTTACGATGTTGTGATTATGGATTTTCAAATTGCAGGAGGATTACGCGGCGCCCAACTTATAAAAAAAATAAAGGATTGCGATTCGGCACTTCAGATTATCGTTATAACAAAGATGACAATCAATATCACCGATTACGAATTTGCCCAAAACCTCATTGAAGCCGGTGCATTCTGGTACTGTACAAAATATCCTGGTGATATTGAGCAATATATCTATCAACCCACAGATTTTATTATGAGTATTTTCAATGCTTACGAAAGAAAGAAACTCATCAAGGAAAAACAGAAATCAAACCAAAAGCTTAACAGAAATGTTGAAGATATTCTTTCCAGCAAAAAAATAATCGGTGTCTCTTCCTCAATCAAAAATCTAAACGAGCAGATTATAAAATATTCAAATAGTAATGCACCGATATTAATTACAGGATCTTCGGGTACCGGAAAAGAATTGGTTGCTTACAATATCCATTATCATAGCTCGCGCAAGTATGAAAATTTTATCCCTATTAATTGCGGCGGAATTCCCGATCAACTTATTGAAAGTGAATTGTTTGGTTATGAAAAAGGAGCATTTACGGGCGCTGAAAAAAGTAAACCGGGACTTTTTGAGATGGCAAATCACGGTACGATTTTTCTTGATGAGATTTCCGAATTGCCGCTTTCAGCTCAGGTAAAACTTTTACGCGTTCTCCAGGAAGGCGAGGTTGAAAAAATAGGTCGTATCGAAAAAATAAAAGTTGATGTTCGGGTGATCTCTGCAACAAACAGGAATCTTGAAGATGAGGTCCGTGAAAAAAAATTCCGTGAGGATTTATTTTACAGGTTGAATGTTGTACCCATTCATGTGCCGCCATTGCGCGAAAGGAAAGAGGATATCCATTACCTTGTAGATTATTTCATTAATGAGTATTCTATTGATATGGGTAAAGAGATGCCTGTAATAACCGAAGACGCAATGAAACTTCTTATGAATTATGAATGGCACGGCAATGTGCGCGAATTAAAAAACCTGATACAGCGTTTGCTCTTTTATGATGAAAAAATTGTAACTCCTCAATTAATTCAGACAGCATTGGGTAAACGGGCATCTCTGAATGAAAATTATTTTGCCAACGACGGATTAAGTTTTGTATCTCCGGACGGACCTCAGCCGCTGAAACATATGGAAAAGATTTTCAGAGAAAAATATTTCAAATATATTCGTTTACAATCGGAGTCCGATTCCGATGCTGCCAAAAAACTTGGTTTGGCACCGCCGAACTACTATAGAATGTGTAAGGAACTTAAGTTGAAATAGAGATACAGAACATCCGTGTTGGATTAATTGCGGCATCTGGTAATACAGTGTTCATTATTAAAATCATAACCGATCGTTATCATTCTAATAAGCACAGTTAGTACAGAACTTCATATTATTCTATTACTTCCCAATTTCGTACAGATTTCATTCTATTTTCTGGTACCCTTTTTGAGAAATAATGTTGTCATCTTTAGGGTGGTTCTAAAAACTATCTTTTGTAAATATTTAACGCCGAGAACGCAAAGAATACGCAGAGTCCGCAGAGAATATTGAAGTTTTTAGAACTATCCTTTAATCAAAAAGGGTTTTTATGCGCCAATCAAAACTTACAATCGTTGTCATTCTCTTAAATTTGATTTTAATTGATAGTAGGATCACACCAGCACAAACCGCCACTTTAGAGCCCACGTTGAGTTTGGTTGATATGGAAGGTGGTGTTCATGGTATTAATGATCTTTTCATTCCATATCAAAACGGATTTCCGGTTCCGACATTCGAAAAACAATCAAGAGTTATGATTAATCTTGCCGGAGAATGGAAGAAACAGAGATTTGCTGCGAATGATAATTATTCTTTGGCAAAACGTGATGCTGCCGGATTAGCTAACATTATTGCAGAAGCCGCAAACCGTCATTTATCTATCTACGACGATTCATCATGGGAAACAAAAACACTTCCCGGTGTCGAGAACAAGATGAATTTATTTCCAAAACCGCCGGAGTTTTATACAGACGGAATTTGGTATAGAAAGACTTTTAATGTTGATGCGGCGAACACCGGCAAATTCATTAAGCTGATCTTTTATTCCGTCAATTATATTTGCGATGTTTGGATTAACGATCAATATGTTGGCTATCATGAAGGCGGTTACACACCTTTCGCATTTGATGTGTCATCCAGACTCAATTATGGCGGAACAAATACAATTGCCGTGCGTGTGGATAATATTGCATGGAACACACGTAATGATATCGTCCCATATACACAATGCGATTGGTTCAACTATTCCGGAATAATTCATGATGTTTATCTTGAAATCACCGAACCAATTTCTATTCTCAGGACAAATATTGTTCCGAAAGATCTTGACGGAAATATTGTAACTACCGTAATTCTTAATAACAAAGGAACTGCTAAAAATGTTTATGTGAACTTCAAGGTTTATGAAGCATCGGTAAATGAAAATAATATTAAATCTGAATTTGCCAAAGATATAATTGGAAACGAAGTCACTCTAAATGGAGTAGGCGGATCACTAAAAGCACTTAATGAAAATGGTGCTACTGCTGTTTACTTCTATCATCAAATTCCAAATCCAAAATTATGGTCGATGAAATCACCAAATTTATATGTGATGAAAGTTATCCTCACCAAAAGTTATGACGATCATACTGTGATTGATGAATACTATACTCAATTTGGAATCAGAACGGTCGGAACCAGTCAAGGTAAATTCACACTTAACAATAAGATAATGTTTTTGCCCGGAGTTGCGCGTCATGAAGAACATCCGCTTTATGGAAGAAGCGTCCCTAAGGAGATCATCTATTCTGATCTTAATACGGTGAAAGGATTGAACGCAACTTATCTACGAACAGCCCATTATCCCAATCATCCTTATACATATTTAATTGCCGATAGATTAGGTCTTGCAATTATGGAAGAGATTCCTGTCTGGCAATTCGATACACCCGAGTCGTTCAGTATACAGAACAATCAACGCCACATTCATCAGCAAATGTTTAGAGAAATGGTCTTTAGAGATTATAACAGACCGTCAATTATAATGTGGAGTACTTCCAATGAATGTAAAGAAGAAGCCGGAAGGTTGGTTTATCATAATGTAATTAAGGAGGATTATAAAACATTTTATAACGATGGAAGATTACTTACTCAATCGGCGGCGGCAGATAGACCGGGACCTAGCGATCCCACAATGCCTCCTCTTGATGTTGCAGGATGGACCCTCTATTATGGTATCTTCTACGGTTCCAGTGGAAGTTACTTTGGTCCCACTTATTCATTTCTGAATAACGCAAAAACTGCTAATCCTAATAAACCAATCATCGATACTGAATTTGGTTATTGGTCATCGGAAGATGGAAAAACTACTAGTGAGCAAACAAATGTATTGACTCAAACATTCAATGCATTTAAACTTCATACGCCTTATGATATTTATGGTAATACGAACCCGAACGGTTTTCTAATGGGAACAACCTGGTGGTGCGCTTTCGATTGGTATCAATACAAGTCGAATGGATATCAAACAATGGGTTTGATCTCGATGGATCGCCAAACTGAAAAACCGGTTGCCACCAATTTAAGAAGCACATACCTTCCGTATGCATCTAAAGATGGTTTGCTTGTAAGTGTTGAAGAAAACCAGACAGAAAAATTACCGACTGAATTTAGTTTGGGACAGAACTACCCGAATCCGTTTAATCCGGAAACAACAATTAAATACACAATTCCATCCGTAGAGACTCGCCGCGGCGAGTCTCTACAATATGTTATTTTAAAAGTTTATGATATGCTTGGACGTGAAGTGGCTACACTTGTAAATGAATTCAAGCAGGCAGGTAGATACAGCACGAAATTTAACGTAGAGACGAGGCATGCCTCGTCTTTACCAAGCGGAGTTTATTTTTATAGGATTGAGGCGGGAAATTTTGTTCAAACAAAGAAGATGGTCATTCTGAAATAAGGACTTATTAAATTAATAAGTGCCGGTTATCAAAATAATAAGTTAGCTATAAAAGCCTCTAAGAATTACTTCCAATTTAGACAAAATTCTCAATTCATTAACGGTACTATTTTTGTTTATTAATCATTTATGAATAACCCCATTAGCATTTACGATAGTCTAATAATTCTAATTTACTTTGCCGCCGTTCTGGGGATTGGACTATATATGCGCAACAGAGATAAGAATTTAACGGACTATTTTCTTGCCGGAAGAAATCTTAGTTGGTTTGCAGTTGGAATATCACTTTTTGCAACCAACATTTCCAGTGAACATTTTATAGGATTAGCAGGGCAGGGTGCTTCACGCGGATTGGCAGTGGCTCAATTTGAATTGATTGCAATTTTTCTTTTAATTCTTCTTGGATGGGTCATTGCACCTATATATAAGAGAGCCGGAATTCTAACTACACCCGAATTTTTAGAAAAGAGATTCGATGCTTCAAGCAGAAAATTTTTCTCCGCACTCTCAATTTTTACTTACGTAATAACCAAAGTGCTGGTTACTCTTTTTGCTGGCGGAATTCTTTTTAACAAAATTTTTGGATTAAGCATTTTCTCTTCTGCGGTTATAATTGTTCTTCTTACGGGAATTTACTCTTTGGTCGGCGGTTTTTCCGCTGTTGTTCGTACTCAAGTATTTCAAGGAATTCTTTTGATTGTAGGAGCATTTATATTAACGATATTCAGTTTTAACGAGGTGGGTGGTCTTGCCGGTTTGCGCGAAAGATTACCTGCCGAACATTTTCAGATGTTCAAACCGATGAGCGATCCCGATTTTCCGTGGACGGGAATTATTTTTGGCGCACCGATAATTGCATTCTGGTATTGGTGTGCAGATCATTACATTGTGCAGCGTGTTCTTGGTGCAAGAAGTATAAATGATGCACGCACCGGAACAATTGTAGCTTCCTTTCTAAAAATTTTACCAATCTTTATTCTTGTTATGCCCGGTTTAATTGCATTTGCGCTCTATCCTGATATAAGAGGAGACGAAGCTTATCCTGTACTTTTAGCAAGTAATATTCTTCCAATTGGAATTAAAGGTTTGGTCATTGCCGGTTTCTTATCTGCGGTTATGTCCTCTCTTTCAGCAGCTTTCAATAGTATTGCTGCACTATATACAATTGATTTTTATAAACCAAAACATCCTGATGCATCGGATAGAACTTTGGTGCTGGTTGGAAGAATGGCAACTATAATTACTGTTGTTGTTGTCATTTTACTTGTTCCGTTTGTCAAGATTGTCAATTCTCACATCTATATATTTTTACAAAGTACACAGGCATTTATAAGCGCACCAATAACGGCTGTATTTATTCTAGGCTTAACACTGAAAAAAATCAACGCTAAGAGTGTTTTTATCTCTCTAATTGCGGGTGAATTTCTTGGTGTCTCCAGATTTCTAATTGAATTTTTAAATAAATCGGGGATGATCGGTAATCCGTTTTTGGTTGCTTATGCACAGATAAATTACTTACACTTTACGATATTTCTTTTTCTTGCAACTTCGCTGTTATTAATCTCTCTCAGTTATTTTTTTCATTATGGAGAAGAATTAAGTTCATCCAAAATCAATTTTCTTTTTGATCAAAAATATAGTGGTACAGAAGTGACTAACAGTATTGCGGCTATTCCGCATGTAAGAGTTAACATTGTTCTTTCGGGTTTGATATTAATCTTAACGCTGAGTTTGTGGTATCTTTTTGTATAGATTAAGGACGGTTCTAAAAATTATCGAATGGAAATATTTAACGCAGAGAGCGCAGAGAAAACGCAAAGTCCGCAGAGGATATTGATATTTTTAGAACCGCCCTTAAATAACATTTTCATCAAACGGTTCTAAATAAATAACAGAGACACCTAACAAAAGGAGAAGTACTATGAAAAAACTTCTAACACTCGCACTATTTTTACTTATCGTTGGATCATCATACGCACAGAAGTATGTTTTCCAACCGTGTGATAATTCGGTCTCAAGCGGTTTCTGGGACCTGAACACATTTTACAATAATCAGGGTTCTGCAGTTGCCAAAATGGATATGACTGATTACACTGCTGATAAAAAAGACGGTACAGCATCATTAAAAATTGATTATACCATTGGCGCTGGCGATGGATGGGGCGGATATATTGTTCACACATCAGTAAAACCAACTGCGCAAATCTATAATTTATCAACCGGCACTAATTTTACATTTTGGTACAAGGTTGTTACACCTATTGTAACTTCGACACCTGGTACGACTTTTATGGAATTTAAAATTGGTGATATGCAAGACGGTAAAGAAGATCGTTTCTACCGTGAAATGCCGGTTGATCTAGCCGATGCTTCAGGTCAGTGGAAGCAGGTTACAGTTGATATGAAAATAGGTACTGATAAGAGTAAAGAATGGGCACCCCAGGCACAAAATGGTGATGGCGAACTGCAGCTTGATAAGATTAATGCATTCGAGTTGGCGTTAGTTTACATCTTACCCGGTACAGGCGGTCCTGTTAATTCTCCAACTGCATCAGGTACTATTCTTCTTGATGGATTTGCAGTTACCGGCGATGCTTATCCTCCACCACTCCTCTCTTTTGTGAATATGGCTTCTCAGTTCGGACTTGACGATATGGGGTGGGCTGGTGACGGTAAAGGCGCTCTAACTTTAACCAATGAAGCAACGGATAAAGTTGAAGGTACAGACGGTTCACTAAAGTTTGATTATACATGTTTTGCTTCTCAGGATTGGGGCGGTTTCGTTGCATTCGATATTCCTGTAACAGCTCCTGCAAAATTTGTTGAGAGAACCTACTTATCATTATTCATCAAAAATTTGAAAGCTGTAACTACAACTGTTCCCAAAAGAGCCATCATGAGAATTTTTCTTTTTGAAAACAGTGCTGGGCAAGATGAACAGTGGATTACAAAAGTTCCTATCGATTTAACTACAGTTTCAGATTGGACAAGATATGATCTACCATTAAAACAATTAACATACAGCACTAACGGAGATCAGTATCCTCCTGTTGGAGGGTTTGGGCTTAATCCAAACGGCGCTAAGGGAGATCAAAATTTCAATCCGGATAAGATGACTAAAATTAGGATTGAAATTCTTGGTGTTGGCGTTGGACCGGATGCAGGTGTAAAAGGTGAAAAACTTATTGGTACCATGCTTCTTGGAGTTATGCAACAATCCGGTTACCAGATTTTTGATATAGTAGCTCCTAAGGCACCAACTGTAAATATTGTTCCTGGTACTTATTCAAATCTTATTACATGGAATGATCTTGTCGGTGAAACGACTGAAAAATATAATGTTTACGCAAGCAAATCTTACATCACTAATATTAATGCACCCGGTGTTGAAGTTGTTGCATTTGATGTACCGAGAGGTACACAAGTAATTGAGCATCTTTTAAGATCTCCTAAAACAGATAGAAGCAGCGTGTTGTATTATGCCGTTAATGCAATTGATAAAGCAGGTAACATCGGTGCAGTTACAAGCACAAGTTCTGTCGAAAATATGGCTAAGGGCATTCCAACAATACCGATTCTAACGGTTCCGGGTTGGACAGCTGACGGTGATTTGAAAGAATGGACAGCCGCAGGTGTTACACCATTTAAATTGTATCCAGAAAATGGTTCGGCGCATATCATGACCAATTTTGTGGTTACTAATAATGCAGATTTATCTTCAGATATGTATATAGCAATGGATGGAAACTATTTATATTTCGCAGCTAGCGTTAATGATGATATCGTTTTTAACGATATATCATACTTGAGTAAAGGTATGAGCTGGGCACTTGACTGTCCTGAAATTGAAATTGGTCTATACAATCAACAAGCAAAACAACATACTTCCTACAAACATGGTAAAGTGGCGGATTATCATTTCCGATTTAATAAAGATAGAGCAAGAAGCGATCACTGGGAATCTGAAAAAGATTCTTTGTTATTACCGGGCGTAAACTACTATTGGCAAGAAAAATTTCCTTCAGGTTATGTTGTTGAGGCAAGACTGAAATTAACTGATATTGCAAAATTAAGAAAAGTTCCTGCTGGCACCCAAGATTCGATCTACGTTAAGGAAGGTTACAAAATTCCGCTTGATTTTGTTGTCTGCGATAATGATGGCAAAAATTCAACCGATTTAGGCAGTAACCGCGAAGGTCAAATCAGCTGGTCGCCATATAATAATGATAACGGTTGGAATAATCCTTCTAAATGGATGTATACATGGCTGGGTAATACAGATGTAATTGCAACTGACGTAAAAGAAGAATTACCGTTCAGCTTCTCTTTAGATCAAAACTATCCTAATCCTTTCAACCCGACAACTCAAATTAAATACTCTATCGCTAAAGCAGGTGTTGTAACTTTGAAAGTTTATGATATTCTTGGTCGTCAGGTCGCCGATCTAGTAAACAAATATCAGGATGCAGGTAAATATTCAGTTGACTTCAACGCATCACGTCTTGCTTCCGGTGTTTATGTTTACAGAATTGAAAGCAGTTCATTTACAAGCGTTAAAAAGATGATGTTGATTAAGTAATCAAAATCAATTTAGGGGTACTGCAGAATATGCAGTGCCCCTTTCCTTACTATAACTAAAATTTTTCAAGGGATAGATTATGTGCAGGATTAATACAATGGAGAGAATCAAGTTGTCAAGAAGTGTATTACAACTGAGTCTTATTTTGTTGTTTGCTTCTTCATTTATTAATGCGGGTACGACTGGAAAACTTGCAGGTAAAGTGGTTGATTCCGAAACCAAAGAACCGGTAATTGGTGCTACAGTTCTTATTAATGGCACCAATTATGGTGCTATGGCAGACCTGGATGGATATTATTATATCAACAATATTTCTCCCGGTGTTTACACGGTTGTTGTTTCATCAATAGGTTACCACAAAGTTACCATTCAAAAAATTTCAATTAGAATCGACCAAACTACTCGTCTGGATGTTAATATTACACCCGCATCAATTAATTTAGGTGAAATTGTTATACAAGCAAAACAGCCGCTCGTCACAAAAGATCTCACTTCATCAACAGCAATCGTTTCTGCAGAAGAATTAAAATTAATGCCTGTAGAAAATTTGAATCAAGTTGTTAACCTCCAAGCCGGTGTTGTAAACGGACACTTTAGAGGAGGACGTTCCGGTGAAGTTTCTTACCTGGTTGATGGTGTAACAGTGACGGATGTCTTCAACGGCGGTATGTCGGTGGAAGTAGAAAACTCTTCAATTCGAGAGATGGAAGTTATCAGCGGTACATTTAATGCCGAGTATGGTCAGGCAATGGCAGGTATTGTGAATATCGTTACGAAGGATGGTGCTTCAAAATACGAAGGATCTGCTTCGGCTTATGTGGGCAACTATTTTACAACTCACACAGACATTTTTCAAAATGTGAACAAAGCTAATCTGAATGGTCCAAGAGATTTTCAATTAACTTTGAGCGGACCAACACAAGTTTTAAACAATTTGACATTCTTTCTTACAGGCAGATATTATCATGACGATGGTTATGAGTACGGACAAAGATATTATAATGTTTTTGATGATAGACCGATATTTCCTATAGCGGGAAATAATACCGTATGGATCGATCATGGTACAGGCGACAGCGCTTTTGTTCCAATGAATCCATATGAGAAAAAATCATTCAACGGAAAACTTACTTACAATCTAAACCGTTGGAAATTCAGTTATAGTATTTTCTGGGATGACAACTGGAGTAAATATTATAATCATGCGTATAAATGGACTCCCGATGCAATAAAAAATCATTACCGCACTAATACTATACACAGTTTTCAAGTTTCCTGGTTACCATCTCAAAGTACATACGCAACATTAAAGCTCTCATCGAACTACCATAAGTTCTGGGGCTATTTATATGAAGATGAATACGATCCTCGTTACGTTGAACCCAATCAGGGTACACCTATTACGGGTTATACTTTTAATCAAGGCGGTAATGAGAGTGATAGATACAATAGATATACACAGAGCTACATTGGACAGATTTCATTGGAATCGCAGCTGACGAAAGAGCATAAAGTTAAGATTGGTGCAGAAGCAAGACTTCATACAATCTTTAATAGTTGGAAAACAATACGGAATATGACCGAAGGTCAGATAGACTCTTCCGGTAACGCAATATTTACGCTTGGTTATAGTAATCCTAATACAAAGTTTAATCAGAGTTATACGAGATACCCCTTTGAAATCTCTGCATTCATTCAGGATAAAATGGAATATGATATAATGATTATCAATGCCGGCGTGAGATTCGATTATTTCAGTTCGAACACAGACTTGCCGGTGGACATACGTAACCCGTTGAATAATCCAAATTTTGCAAATGCATTTCTAAAGAGAGATGCACAATCTGAATATCAGATCAGTCCCCGTCTCGGTGTTTCATTTCCTATGTCTGATAAGGGAGCTATCCATTTTTCATACGGACATTTTTTCCAGATACCGAGTTTTGAAAACTTATATAGTAATTATGCTTATATAATTGATCAGACTTCATCCCTTTCTTCCAGTGTTGGAAATCCGGAATTGAAATCGCAGAAAACAGTTAAGTATGAATTAGGATTACAACAAGTAATCTTTCCCGAAGTTTCTATTGATGTTTCTCTTTACTACAGCGATATAAGAAATCTACTTGGTATGCAAATTCTAAAGACTTACGAAGGTTTCACATTTGCAAGATTCATAAATAGAGATTATGGAAACGTTAAAGGAGTAATCATAACTCTCGATAAAAGATTTGCGGATTTCTTTAGCGCTAAGATAGATTATACTTATCAGGTAGCATTCGGAAATGCATCGGATCCTATGGTTGAATTTTATAATAATCAAGCCGATCCTCCTATCGAGTCGAATAAAAAAATTGTTCCTCTAAACTGGGATCAAACACATACGGTTAATGCATCAATAACGGTCGGAGATCCATCGGATTGGACAGCGGGAATGATATTCAGTTATGGTTCCGGCGCGCCATATACAGAAGACCCCCGTTATTCACAGGGATTACGTTTTGAAAACGGCGGAAGAAAACCGAATACAATAAATGTTGATCTAAGGGCAAATAAACAGTTCAAGATCTTTGGACTTAATGTAAGCGCGTTTTTGCTTGTCTATAACTTGTTCGACATTAAAAATGAATATGGAGTGTCAAGTACAACAGGCAGGGCAGGCATCGATCTTAATACAAAATTTGCCGCACCAATTGTTGGAAAAAATACCATTGAGCAGTATTTAAAAAATCCCGGGGACTACTCATCTCCAAGAAGAATCAACATTGGTCTCAATGTTAATTTCTAATCCGATGCACCAAGCTATTTTTAGAAAATGGAGTTAAGAATGAAAAGAAATATTTTATGGTTATTTGTATTCCTTGTTGTGGCAGATATCTCCTGGGCTCAAACCCGGGAACAGATATTGAAGTACCGTGCAGAGCCGTATGGGGATAAGACGTATAGAAAAAAAGCCATAATGGATGGAAATCTGGTACGAACTATTTTCCAGAATGATGGGCAGTTAGGTACCTGGCCGGATAGACCTTCGGGCGAATGGCCGAAAGGAACGGGGCATATGTATTTAGATGGATGTACGCCGGTTGTAACTTCCGCAGTATTTGCCCCCGGTAATAAACAAATTGTTCATCCTGCTCAAACATCATATAGAGAAGAAGTTGATTTTGACCCTGTATCAAACGATTTGTGGGTTATGGAACCGATACCGGGTTATGCAAGAGCGGCATCGGAACAACCGGCAATGAGTACAAGACCTTTATCCTGGCCCGAACAATGGCCCCGTTCACTTCCAAACGTGGATGCTAATTGGGATGGATATTGGTTCGGCTATTTCGGGCGCGGTGTTATGAATGCTGATCTTGAAGTTTTTTACGCAATGGATGATTCGAAAGACAGAGAATTTTCACGGCCTCCGTATATGTACTACCCCCTTGCAAATGATAAAAACAGAGGCGGCTTAGGGCTAAGAACTGAAGTACGGGGATTCCAATGGTCGCACGTTCTTGCTGAAGATATTATCTTCTTCCATTACGATATCGTAAATCTATCGGATGTATCGTTAGATACAACTTACTTCGGGTTTTATTGCGATACCGGTGTAGGTGGTCTAAATGATAACGGTGATGACAACGCATCTTTCGATACTAAACTTGATCTTGCATATGCTTTCGATAATGATGGAATTGCACCTCCGGATAACTGGAAGACCGGTTACGTTGGTTATGCATTTTTGGAAAGTCCCGGTAACTCTACCGATGGAATTGACAACGATGAAGATGGAATGATTGATGAGAGTCGTGATAATGGTATAGACGATAACCACAACTGGGTTCCATTCACAGATTCTAACCTTAATGGTAAATGGGATGCGGGAGAACCTTTGAATGATGATCTCGGAAAAGATGGAGTAGGTCCAGACGATCCTCAATACAACGGACCGGATGATGGTGAAGGAGATAGTAAACCAACCGATGGCGAACCAAATTTTGATAGAACAGATAAAGATGAATCAGATCAGATCGGTTTAACAAGTTTGGTTATTGAAAGATTATCCAACAAAGGACCGAATGCTATATGGCCAAAAAATGATGAGGTGATCTGGAGAAAAATGAATTATAACAGTTTTGATACCTCATTAACAAATTCAAACATCCAAATTCTTTTTGGTTCGGGTCCCTTTCCGTTAAAGATTTACAAACGTGAAAGGTTTTCTGTTGCTTTAGTTTTCGGTGTTGATTATGACGATATGGTATTTAACAAAGAGACTGTTCAATCAATTTACAACGCAAATTATAATTTCTCTCAGCCGCCGTTGAAACCAACATTAACGGCAATTGCGGGAAACAAAAAAGTATTTCTTTATTGGAATAATTACGCCGAAAAATCCTTTGATAGATTTTTAAGAAAAAAAGATTTTGAAGGCTACTTGCTTTATAGAAGTCAAGAACCCGAGTTTAATGATATCAAGTTGATTACAGATTCCAAGGGCGAACCGAAATATTGGAAACCTATCGCACAGTTCGATATAAAAGATGGTATTAAAGGACCTGACCCGATTGGAATTAACGGCGCTCATTTTTGGAGAGGAAATGAGACCGGACTTCAACATTCTTTTGTTGATTCGACTGTTACCAATGGGAGTACCTATTATTATGCTTTAGTTGCATACGATCAGGGAGATCCAGCTTATGGAACTAAGGGATTAATACCAAGCGAGACAACAAAAATTATCTCTCAAGATTTTTCAGGTCAGATAAAATTCATTGATATTAATTGCGCAGTTGTTAAACCAAACGCTCCGGCTGCGGGTTACCGCCCTCCTCAAGTCTCTGGCGATTTAACCAAAGTTACACAGGGTCTTGGTTCCGGCAAGTTGGATCTGATTGTGCTTAACCCGAATGAAGTTAAAGAAGGCGCAATTTATAAAGTTAATTTTACGGCTGACGGCAATGTACCAAAATATAAAACAACGGGATATTCTCTAAACCGTTCGTGGAATGGAAAGGAAGAAGTAATTTTTGCAAAGATTGATACTTCCAATTTTGGAGCCGGAAAATACAGCGCACCATTTGATGGTCTTATACTTTCTGTAAGCAGCGATACACTTGGTGTTGTAAAAGAAAAAGGATGGGTTAAGGGTTACAGCAATGTTGATATGATAGTAGCTCCCGATAAAACTTCTCCCACCAGAAATGTTGCATGGCCTTCGGATTATGAAATTGAATGGTTGACTGATGGTCAAACCGTAATAACTCCTTTTACCAAAAAACCTGTTCCATTTAAAGTACGTAATATCTCCAGAGGCGAAGAAGTTCAAGCCGAGTACTTTGACAATGATGCCGATGGTCAATTCAGTTTGAGCGATGACATTTTAATTCTCGAATACGTGCAGAATATACCTAAGTATACGTGGAGAATTTTATACAGAAAACCTTCAGCGCCAATGTTTGCTACTCCCAGACCGGGAGATATTTTCAGGTTCGTTACAACTAAACCATTTAAGACCGGAGATTATTTTCAATTCTCTACTAAAGGCGCACGGGTTGATGCCGATAGCGCAAAAAATTCTCTAAGTAAAATTGCAGTCGTTCCAAACCCATATATCAGCGCTAATGCCTGGGAAAAGAGGAATCTGGTTCAAACCGGACGCGGTGAGAGAAGAATTGATTTCATTCATCTTCCAACAAAGTGCACAATTAGAATATACACTGTAACCGGTGCTTTAATAAAGACACTTCAAAAAGAAGGTGGTTCGGAGGACGGAACAATATCTTGGAATCTTATAACGGAAGACGGAATGGATTTATCATACGGACTCTATATTTATCATGTTGATGCACTGGAATTAGGCGAGTACATCGGCAAATTTGCGGTAATTAAATAGCCATGGAGCGAGATATGAATAGAATAATAATAAATTTAGTATTTCTGGTTGTGATTGCGGCTCTAATTCTGGCGGATATTTCTACGGTAACCGCACAAAATTTCGTTTCAGATGTTTCAAAGAAAGGAACAACCGCCGCACAATTCCTTTCTATCAGTCAAGGTGCAAGAGCTTCTGGAATGGGAAGTGCATATGTTGCGGTTTCTGATGATCCTACTGCAATTTATTGGAATCCTGCAGGCTTGGCAAAAGTGCCGGGGGGGGCAGTGGTATTCGATCATTCAAACTGGATTGCGGATATCAATTATAACTATGTTGCCGCTTCTTACAATGTAGGAACTTATGGAACACTAGGCATTAGCTTCATATCATCTAATATAGAAGATATGAAAGTTCGAACCGTTGCAGACCCGGAAGGTACCGGAGAAACGTTCAGTGTGTCTGATGCAATGTTCAGCGTTGCATATGCAGTTAATTTGACTGATAATTTTGCGATCGGGTTCAACCCTAAATTCATCAATCAAAAAATCTGGAGAACTAACGCAACCGCATTTGCTGTTGATATGGGTGTTCAATACATCACTCCTTTTGATGGGATTGTTCTTGCAATGTCAATTTCAAATTTTGGAACGAAAATGAAATTGGATGGAACTTCTGCACTTGTTCTTTATGATCCGGACAAAAATTCAACAGGTAATAACGATAGAATACCTGCTTACCTGCAAACAGATGAATGGGAACTACCATTAAACTTTAGAGTTGGAATTTCTTATAAACCGATTAACACACAAATGCACAAATTCTTAGTTGCGATTGATGCGATGCATCCAAGCGATAATTATGAAAGCATCAATGTTGGCGGTGAATACACATTCAACGATATGTTCTTTCTGAGAGCCGGTTATAAATCTCTCTTCTTAAAAGATTCTGAAGAGTCATATACATTCGGCGCTGGAGTTCAGCAGCGGTTTATCGGCAATGTTTCGATGAAGGTTGATTATTCATATGGAGATTTTGGAAGATTAAAAAATGTTCAAAAATTTTCTGTGGGTATAACTTTTTAAGAAATTGAAAACCGTTTTTCGTCATATGGTGCCTCCTTATGATTCAACTGCGGGGTGAGTAAATTAACTCACCCCGTGTGTTATTAAGTTATCTTATGCTAGGTGTCATTCTGAACGGAACGAAGTGGAGTGAAGAATCTAATAATCGAGCAAAAAAGAAGTTTTTAGATTCTTCGCTTCGCTCAGAATGACAATTATTAATATTTCTGCGTAAGGTGTGTTATTAATAAACTCTATACGGCATTATTTAATTGAAGACAAAAATTATCATAGCATCCATCTTCTTTTTTTATCTTCAAATATTTTCTGTTGCGCAGGTAGTTCTAAAAGGCGCTGAATATAGAACTAAAGATTCTTTCAAGTACGGAAGATTCGAGGCAAGCATCAAGGCACCGGGTAAAGAAGGGATGCTTACGTCTTTGTTCACATATAATGATTTCTCAGGCAGTGGAACAAGTGAATGGAACGAAATTGACATTGAAATAATGGGGCGCTACAACAACGATGTTCAGTTTAACACTATTACACCTGGACAAGGAAACCATGTAAGACATCAGTACGTAAATTTTAATCCCGCATTGGATTATCATACTTATGCTTTTGAATGGACACCGGAATACGTTGCCTGGTTTATAGATGGGACCGAAGTTTACCGGCAGACAGAGGATCATATCAAAATCTTAACCCGCGCGCAAAAATTAATGATGAACATCTGGAGTCCAATTTATACAAATTGGGCTGGTGTCTGGAATGATGTAGTTCTTCCAGCATTTGGATATTATGATTGGGCGGCATATTACAAATATACTCCCGCCATAGGCAATTACGGAACCGGAAATAATTTTACACTTGATTGGAAAGACGAATTCAATGCTTTTGACGAGACAAGATGGGAAAAGGCAAGTCATGGATTCACCGGAAATCGAAGCAGCTTTGTACCGGAAAATGTTGTATTTGTAGACGGTAAACTCATCCTTTGCTTGACGGATAAATTAACTCCCGGTTATGTTGATAAAGTAAAGCCAACTATGCTAAGTGTCCGGGCTGATACCGAAACCAAAATAAAAATATTTTTTTCGGAACAGGTTGAAAAAACAAGTGCAGAGACAATCAGGAATTATATCATTCCCAGCACTACAGTTAACAAGGCAACTCTTTTATCAGATAGAAGAACAACCGAACTTCAAGTGAGCCCATTGAATTTGAATTCACCGCCAAATGCAATTGTAACAGGTATTAAAGACTTAGCCACTCCGGCAAATATATCGGATTATCATTTGCGGGCAATCGAGATTACAAAAAAATTTACTTTTCCGTTGAAGATTAATGTTGGGGGAGATGTTTATAAAGATTTTATTGCCGATACCGAATTCGTTACTGATACTTCCAATTATGGATTTATGGAAGGATCGAAAGGTGGACCTTTCACAGATGAAATCAATAACACAACAGATGAACAGGTTTATCAAACTGAAATCAACGGATTGGCAAAGTATATTCTGCGCATCCCGAATGGCAAGTACAGAATAAAACTTCTCTTTGCTGAAAATTATTATAATTCTACAGGTAAAAGAGTTTTTGATGTTTACGTTCAGGGTAATTTGGCAATCAATGCTTTGGATATTTTTAAGGAAGTAGGTGCTAAGACTGCTCTGGAAAAAGTGATTGATAATGTTGAAGTGAACGACTATCTGCTCGACATTCATTTTGCAGCGCAGATTGAAAGACCGCTTCTCAACGGTATCATTATTGAATCACTCACTTCCTCCGATGTTAATGAAGAAACAAATATTCCTGATGGATTCAAACTCGAACAGAATTTTCCTAACCCGTTCAATCCGGAAACAATAATTAAATATATAATTCCTACTGTAGAGACTCGCCATGGCGAGTCTCTACAACACGTAATGCTAAATGTTTATGATTTATTAGGAAGAGAAATTGCAACTCTTGTAAATGAATATAAACAACCTGGAACGTATTCAGTTGATTTTAACGTAGAGACGAGGCATGCCTCGTCTCTACCAAGCGGAGTTTACTTCTATACTTTACGGACGGATAATTGCTCACAGACAAAAAAAATGTTATTGATAAAATAAATTTGGATATAACCAATAAGGAGAAATAAATGGCTTCTTCTGCACCAACTGCATTGAATACAAAAGCTGTTAACGGGGAACAAAATTATAACTTCGCACTAACAGTTCTTACATCGTTATTTTTTATGTGGGGATTTATTACTTGTCTGAACGATATTTTGATTCCTCATCTGAAAGCAGTTTTCATATTAAATTATACACAAGTGATGTTGATTCAATTCAGTTTTTTCACTGCTTATGCAATTGTTTCTCTGCCGGCTGGGATTCTTGTGGAAAAGATCGGGTATAAAAGCGGAATAGTTATTGGGTTAATAACTGCAGGTATTGGATGTTTATTATTTTATCCGGCAGCGAGTATGCAATCTTATGCGATGTTTTTAGGCGCATTATTTGTGCTGGCAGCAGGTATCACAATACTACAAGTTGCAGCAAATCCTTACGTTGCAATTCTTGGCAAACCCGAAACAGCATCCAGCAGATTAAATCTCACACAAGCTTTCAACTCGCTTGGAACTACAATTGCACCATACTTTGGTGCACTGATAATTCTTTCTATTGCGGTGAAGACAGTTGAAGATTTTAAAACTATGAGCCCGGATCAAATTTCTGCGTATAAATTAGCAGAAGCCGGTGCCGTTCAGGTTCCGTATCTTGGACTAGCAGCGGCATTGTTTATTATTGCTGCAATCTTTGCTGTAATCAAGCTGCCAAAAATTGAAGCATCCGATATTATGGCAAGCGGTGATGACGGTGTGAATTATCATGATATGCATAGAAGTGCTTGGGGCTACAAACATTTGGTGCTTGGTGCAATAGCAATTTTTGTTTACGTAGGTGGTGAAGTTTCTATCGGAAGTTTTCTTGTTAACTATATCGGTCAATCTTTCATTGCCGGATTAAAAGAAGCCGATGCGGGTAAATTTGTATCCTTCTATTGGGGCGGGGCGATGATTGGTAGATTTATCGGTTCTGCTGTTCAAAGAAAAATTAATCCAGGAAAAGTTCTGGCATTTAATGCGTTTGTTGCTGCAGTTCTCGTTATAGTTTCGATGTTGACATTTGGTCAAGTAGCAATGTGGGCAATTCTTGCAGTTGGTTTATTCAACTCAATTATGTTTCCAACAATTTTCACACTTGCAATTGACGGACTTGGTAAGCATACCGGTCAGGCTTCAGGAATTCTTTGTACGGCAATTGTCGGTGGTGCAATCCTTCCGGTAGCTCAAGGTTTCTTTGCAGATAATATTGGAATTCATCATGCGTTTTTTATTCCTGTATTATGCTACATCTACATTGCTTATTACGGAATCAAGGGACATAAACCATCATACCTTACCGCAAGGGCATAAACATGAAGAATAAAGTTGCTATTGGAATTGATGTTGGCGGCACAAATACAGTGTTCGGTTTTGTTGATGAAGCCGGCCAGTGCATTTATGAATCATCAATCTTAACTCGTGCTGATCAGGATGCAGATCAATTGTTTAGCAGATTGTTTAAGAAGATCGTTGATGATTTCACAAAATATTCTGTTGATTATGAATTAATTGGAATCGGTATTGGTGCACCAAATGCAAATTATTATAAAGGTACGGTTGAACTTCCGCCAAATTTGAATTGGGGTATAGTAAATGTTCTTGAGATAGTAAAAAAATATTCTCCTCTGCCATCTGCAATTACAAACGATGCAAACGCAGCTGCAATTGGAGAGATGGTTTTCGGTGCCGCAAAGGGGATGAAAGATTTTATTGTAATAACTCTCGGTACCGGGCTCGGCAGTGGTATTGTTGTTAACGGCGAATTGGTTTACGGCGCCGATGGATTTGCAGGAGAAATCGGTCACACTATTGTAGATCCTAATGGAAGGGAGTGCGGCTGCGGAAGAAAAGGATGCCTCGAAACTTATGCATCTGCTTCCGGTATTAGACGCACCGTTTATGAATTGATCGGCACGACGAATATTCCGAGTGTGTTAAGGGATATGAGTTTTAATCAACTCACAGCCAAAGATATTGCAGATGCGGCAAACAACGGCGATAAACTCGCACTTACAGCATTTGATTACACTGCGAAAATTCTCGGTATCAAACTTGCGGATTCAGTTGCGTATTTAAGTCCAGAGGCAATAATTCTTTTCGGTGGTCTTGCGCTTGCCGGAGATTTAATTTTTGTACCTACAAAGCAATACATGGAAGAATACATGCTAAACATCTTCAAAAACAAAGTAAAACTTCTTCCATCCGCATTACCGGGTGCTCATGCCGCTGTTCTTGGCGCCAGTGCTTTAATCTGGAATGAATTGAAGAAAACAAAATGATAAATCGAATTATTGTTGAATTAATTTTTTGAGGACAGAGATGAAACAAAATATTCTTCCTGTTATAATCTTTCTTTTAGCCGGAATATTTATGACTAACGCACAAACTGCGAAAGAAAAAGCTATCGATAAAAAAGTTAATGCGCTCCTTTCCCAAATGATGCTTGATGAAAAAATTGGTCAGATGACACAAGTTGATTATGACGCGATCAAAAAAAATGTTAACGACATCGTCAAATATTCTATCGGTTCAATTTTATGCGGAGGCAATTCCGAACCGGATGATATTACCGCAAAAGGTTGGGCTGATCTTTATGATAAGTATCAGAGCATGGCTTTAAGAACACGTTTGAAGATTCCTATCATTTGGGGAATTGATGCGGTGCACGGACATAACAATGTTGACGGCGCAACCATCTTTCCACACAATGTTGGATTAGGTGCTACACGTAATCCAAAACTTATTGAACAGGTTGCCGCTGTTACAGCTACCGAGATAAGGGGAACAGGAATGCAATGGGATTTCGCTCCGTGTGTTGCTGTTGCACGTAATGAAAGGTGGGGAAGAACGTACGAAAGTTATGGTGAAGATCCGGATTTGGTCAAGATCTTAGGTGCAGCTTACGTAAAAGGAATGCAAGGAAAAAATCTTGCTGATAAAACTTCCGTTCTTGCCTGTGTTAAACATTTTGTTGGTGATGGCGGAACGACAAATGGAAAAGATCAAGGCAATACAGAAGTTGATGAAAAAACACTTCGTAAAGTTCATATGCAAGGTTACGTTGAAGCAATAAAAGCTGGTGCTAAATCTATCATGGTTTCCTACAATAGCTGGAACGGAGAAAAATTACATGGGCACAAATATTTATTGACCGATGTCTTAAAAGGTGAACTCGGCTTCAAAGGTTTCTTGGTTTCGGATTGGGCTGCTATTGATCAACTCGGCAAAGATTACAAGAGTGATATTGAAAAATCAATTAACGCCGGTCTTGATATGATCATGATTCCAAACGCACCCAGTCAAGATAACAACTACGTTGATTTCATTACTAAATTGAAAGAACTCGTAAACGAAAACAAAGTACCGTTAAGCAGAATAGATGATGCTGTTCGCAGAATTCTAAAAGTAAAATTTGAGTTAGGGCTTTTCAAAAATCCGATGACCGATAAAAATTTAACTGCACAAGTCGGCTCAAAAAAACATAGAGAAGTTGCACGCGATGCGGTTCGTCAATCCCTTGTACTATTGAAGAATGACAATAAAGTTTTGCCGCTCTCTAAAGAATTGAAGCGCATTCACGTTACCGGAAAGAGTGCTAATGATATCGGCAATCAGTGCGGCGGCTGGACAATCACCTGGCAAAGTAAAAGCGGTAATGTTATCTCTGGCGGTACAACAATTTTACAAGCAATTAAAAATACCGTATCAAGTAATACAAAAGTTACAACATCCACCGATGGTTCCGGTGCAGAAGGTGCAGATGTTTGTGTGGTTGTTGTTGGAGAAACTCCGTATGCAGAAATGTTTGGCGACCGTGATGATTTGAGTCTCGCTAAAGAAGATGTTGATGCAATCGAAAAAGCTAAATCCTCTGGAGTTCCGGTTGTTGTAATTCTTCTTTCCGGAAGACCGATGTTGATTGAGCCGAGTTTGAACAGCAGTAATGTTTTCATTGCTGCATGGTTACCCGGAACAGAGGGTCAGGGTGTTGCAGATATTCTTTTTGGTGATTTTAAGCCGGTAGGAAAACTGCCTCATTCATGGCCAAAAAATATGCAGCAGATTCCGATCAATGTTGGTGACGCAAATTACGATCCGTTATTTCCGTACGGATTTGGATTGACATATTAATAACAGACTAGACACCGAGGACTGACATGAAAAAATTTATTCTCTTCTTTTTGGTATGCTCAATTTCTTTTGCACAGAAAAAAACAATTGAGCAGCGCGTTGATTCTGTTCTTGCGTTGATGACTCTTGATGAAAAAGTCGGTCAGCTTGTTCAGTACAGCGGGGGCTGGGCAACAGGAACAGAAACTGAAAAATCAAATGAAGGAAGCGATGCGTTAATTCTTAAAGGTAAGGTTGGTTCATTTCTAAATGTCGTTGGTGCTGAAGCGACAAAGAAAATGCAGAAGATTGCAGTTGAACAATCACGTTTAAAAATTCCTTTGATTTTCGGTCTTGATGTTATACATGGATTTCGCGCTACATTTCCTATTCCCCTTGCAGAAGCAAGCAGTTGGAATCCTGCACTTGTAGAAAAATCCGCCCGCTGGCAGGCGATTGAAGCATCATCAGCAGGAATTCATTGGACGTTCAACCCGATGGTTGATATTGCTCGCGATCCACGATGGGGAAGAATAATGGAAGGGAGCGGCGAAGATCCGTATCTCGGTTCTCTCATGGCTGTAGCACGTGTAAAAGGTTACCAGGGGAATGATCTTTCTGCAAACAACACAATAGCCGCATGCATAAAACATTTTGCCGGTTACGGCGGTGCTGAAGGCGGACGCGATTATAACACGGTTGATTTTTCTGAAAGAACTTTCCGGGAGGTTTATCTGCGTCCTTTTAAAGCAGCCGTTGAAGCGGGTGCGGCAACTTTGATGGCTTCGTTCAATGAAATTGGAGGCGTGCCTTCATCCGCAAACAAATTTCTTCTTACAAAAATTTTACGCGGCGAATGGAAGTTCGATGGATTTGTTGTAAGCGACTGGAATTCGATTGGAGAATTGATTCCTCACGGAGTGGCAAAGGATTTGAAACATGCAGGCGAACTTGCAATCAAAGCCGGTCTCGATATGGACATGGAAGCAAATTCATATTACAATCATCTGGCTGATTTGGTGAAAGAGGGAAAAGTTTCACCGCAAATTTTAGATGAGAGTGTACGAAGAGTACTACGAATTAAATTCCGTCTCGGTTTATTTGATGATCCTTACAAGTATTGCGATGTTGAGCGCGAAAAAAAATCAATAATGAGCAAAGAAATTATTCAGGCAACTTTACAATCGGCGCGTGAATCAATTGTTCTTCTTAAAAACGAAAATAAATTTCTTCCGCTTAAAAAAGATTTGAAGAAAATTGCAGTCGTTGGTCCTCTTGCAAATTCAAAAGATAATCCGCTCGGCGGATGGGATCAGCAAGGAAATCCGAAAAATGTTGTTACTGTTTTAGATGGAATAAAAAATAAATTAGGAGAGAATACTGAAATCAATTATGAAGAAGGATGTACAATTGAAGGGAATGAGAAAGACGGTTTTGGTAAAGCCATCAACCTGGTTAAAACATCTGATATAGCTATTGTTGTTGTTGGTGAAAGCAGGAATATGAGCGGCGAAGCGAGTTCGCGAGCAACATTGGATCTACCGGGTGTTCAAGAAAGTTTTGTTGAAGAGATTCAGAAAACCGGCAGACCGGTAATTGTTATTCTGATGAACGGAAGACCATTGACTATTACATGGATTCAGCAAAACGTATCTGCTGTAATCGAATCCTGGTATTTGGGAATCCAAACCGGTAATGCAATTGCCGATGTTCTTTTTGGAGATTACAATCCCAGCGGAAAACTTCCTGTAACTTTCCCACGTTATGTGGGACAGGTTCCAATCTATTATAATCACAAAAATACCGGTCGTCCATACGATCCGAAAAATCATTACACATCTTACTATATGGATTTGGAAAATACACCGCTATATCCATTCGGTTATGGATTGAGTTACACTACATTTTCTTATTCCGACATTTTCTTGAGTAAAAATAAAATCAAGAAAGATGAATCGCTTACAGTAAGTGTTGAAGTTAAAAACAGCGGTACACAAGACGGAACAGAGGTTGTTCAGCTTTACATTCGTGATTTGGTTGGAAGCGTTACACGTCCAGTGAAAGAGTTGAAAGATTTTACAAAAATATTTTTGAAAGCAGGAGAATCGAAGAAAGTCGAATTCACAATCACACCGGAAAAATTGAAATTCTATGACATCAATATGAACTTTGTTGTTGAGCCGGGGGACTTCAAGGTATTTGTCGGTACTAATTCGGTTGATGTTAAAGAAGCATTGTTCACAGTTGTTGATTAAGGGATTAAAAAAAGTGAAAAGAATATTTCTGATATTCGTTACCGGATACTTGATTCTGATTGTTGGCTGTTCTTCAAATGTTGTTAGGGAAAATAAAATGAAGAGACAGGAAGAAAAAAGTTTGAAGACTAATTTTGAACAGCAGGTGAATATCAATTATCTGCTCTATTTACCAAAAGATTATAATAGAAAAGATAAGTATCCTTTAATGATGTTTTTACACGGAAGCGGCGAACGCGGTAATAATCTTGAATTGGTCAAGAAGCATGGACCGCCCAAACTTATCGATCAAGGAAAAGATTTTCCGTTCATAGTTGTATCACCGCAATGCCCATCGGGAATCCGCTGGAAAACTAATACTCTTATTGCATTGCTTGATGATATTATTAAGAACTACAATGTTGATGAGAGCAGAATTTATATTACCGGTTTAAGCATGGGCGGATACGGAACGTGGAAATTAGCAAATGAAATTCCCGAACGTATTGCAGCCATAATGCCAATCTGTGGTTGGGGAGATTCGTGGACGATATGCGAGATCGGCGATCTTCCAGTCTGGGCGTTTCATGGTGCAAAGGATAATGTAGTGCTTCCGCAGAAATCTCAAGAACTTGTTGATGCTCTTAAAGCATGTAAAGGAGATGCTAAACTCACAATTTATCCGGAAGCCAATCATGACTCGTGGACACAAACATACGATAATCCGGAAGTGTATGAGTGGCTGCTGAAGCAAACGAAAGATCAAAGAAAAATTTTGGACTCGAATTGATTCTAAAAATTTAAGGAGAAGTTGATGAAAAAAATTTTTGTCGTCTGCTATTCATTGCTGGTGATGGGAATTAATCTATCTGCACAGTCAAATGGATCTATCAGTTGCGAAGGGAAAAATTTTATTGATGCAAGCGGAAAAGTATTTATGCCGAAGGGAATAAATCTTGGTAATTGGCTGAACCCTGAAGGATATATGTTTCACTTCGAAAATGTAAGTTCATTCCGGTTGATTGATAATGCATTCAAAGAACTTCTTGGCACTGATGAAACAAGAAAATTTTGGAAAACGTTTCGCGACAATTACATCACAAAAGAAGATATTCATTTTATTAAGAGTACCGGCTTAAATCATATACGTGTTCCGTTCAATTTCAAACTCTTTCTTGTTGAAGATCATCCTGAAATATATTTAGAAGAAGGATTCAAACGATTAGATGATGTAATCAAATGGTGCCGCGAAGAAAATCTTTATGTTCTGTTAGATTTACATGCCGCACCCGGTGGGCAGACCGGAGATAATATTGACGACAGTTGGAGCTATCCGTTTTTGTATGAAAGCGAAGAAGCGCAGCAAACAACAATCGCACTTTGGAAAAACCTTGCTTCAAGATATAAGAACGAAAAGATAGTGATCGGTTACGATCTGTTGAACGAGCCGATTCCTCATTTCTATGAGAACAAAGAAGAATTAAACAAATTACTTGAACCGTTCTACAAGAAACTGACGGCGGCAATTCGAAGTATTAATAAGAATCATATCATCTTTCTCGGTGGCGCACAGTGGAATACAAATTTCAAAGTCTTCGGCGCTCCGTTCGATAAAAACTCAGCTTACACGTTTCATAAATATTGGATGCCCCCCGAACAAAAAGAAATTCAAGAGTATCTTGATTACGGTAATAAATATCAGGTCCCCCTATATATGGGTGAATCGGGTGAGAATGATGATGTGTGGATTGATTCATTTAGAAAGCTGTTAGATAAGAATGAAATTGGCTGGTGCTTCTGGCCTTACAAAAAAATGAATTCAACTCGCGGAATTGTTTCATTTGCAGAGACCGAAGAGTGGAAGCAGATAATCAAATACACGGAAATGCCTAAGAAAAATTTTGAAGAGGTGCGCAAGGCAAAACCTTCGCGCGAAGTTGTAAGAAAAGCATTTAATGATCTGCTGGAAAATATCAAATTCAAAAACTGTACAATCAACAAAGGATATCTAAATGCACTTGAGGTGAAACAATAAGTCAAAAACTTTGCAAATCAAAAGGAGAAGTAATGAAAATATTTTATTTCGTATTAGAAAACCACGTCCTTAGGGCGTGGTAATGAACAAAAGGCTAAGCCAGAAAAACTTATATTTGTACCATGAGCAAATATAAGAAACTGTCGCACGTAATATACCAATGCAAATA
>JAJYXU010000115.1 GCA_021801605.1 Bacteroidota bacterium | reverse complement strand
GATTATTTGAAAGCGTTCTAGACATCCAATCGTGCATGCTGTCAATCAAAGCGGTTGTATACCCACACTTATATAAAAACGAATCGCTCTTCACAGTGATTGATAGTATCTCGGTAATAACATCTTTTATATGATGGGGATCCTTAAGATCATAAAATGGGAATAACGCCTCGAATTGATTATTGTTCAAAAAGTCAATTAGTGCTCGTGTGGAATCGAACACGCCTCCTTCAAAAAAAGTATTTGTGGTCTGACCTTTGTGAATTCTTGTAACACAAGTCCTCTTATTAATAAAATGTGATTTATACTTTGAGGAGATCCTAATCCACATATCAAAATCTTGACCCTGACGCATTGTTTCATTGAACAGCCCAACATTATCAAATACTGTTTTATGTATAGCAATTGAATTTCCGTGATTATAATTTGTAATAAAATAACTTATTACTTGAAATTGTGGCTTTGGTTCGGGAAGCCAGACCCCGGTTTCTAATTTTTTCTTAGTTTCATCATAAAATAAGGACCAATGAGAACGGAAAAATTTTATTTCAGGATTTTCTAATATTGCATTATAATGTGTCTCCAACTTATCTTTTTCAAACCAATCATCTGAAGAGAGCCAGCAAATCCATTCTCCAAGCGCATTTTTAATTCCTACATTAAGTGCCGAAGAAACACCGCCGTTTTCTTTATTGTAAAATTTGAACCGTTTGTCTTTTGCTCTATACTGATCCATTACCTGACGAGTATTATCCTTGCTGCCGTCATTTACAATGATCGCTTCCCAATTTTGAAATGTTTGCGCCAACAAGCTATCTAATGCTTCACCTAAATATTGAGCTTGATTATATGTTGGAACTACAATGGTAAAAAATGGCAATTTCTCTTTGGCAGATTCTTTAACAGAACTGTTTCTCAATATTCGCGCTTTTTGAATCACTGTCTTCCATTTATCTACCATCCCGTTTATGGTAAATCCTTTTTCAATCATCAGTTCTCTAGCTGTAAAATTTTTCTGGAAAATTTCGCTCAAAGCATTTTCAAAATCTTCTCCAAATACACCTACCTTTGCTTTTTCACTTTCAGTAAAGTCGGCAAAAATTCCTGTATTTCTCATAATGATTGGAAGATCACAAAGAGCTGCCTCTATAGCAGCTAAACATTGCGTTTCTACCGGCGAACCCAAGACAAAAAAGTCGGCACAATTTAAAAGCTTGGCAAGTAAATCTTGCGAAATACGATTGAAAGTTTTGCAGTTATCATGTTTATAATCATGATTATCTTTTGAAACTAATATCCAAAATATTTCCGGGTGATTATTTATTAAGTCTTTTACCTTTGCCCAACCTTTTGTTTCGCTAAAATCACCGACAAAAATTCCGGTCTTCTTTTTTGGAAAATTAAATTCTTCTCGCACTGTTTCCTTGTCCATCGGTTTAAATAAATTACCATCAACACCAATAGGAATTATATCGAAATTATAGTCGGGATATGAAAGTGCTGTGAGTTTGGAATTAGTTACAAGAATATTAGCCCTTTTTAAATTTGCTTCTTGTTGATAAGATTTTCTCCCCATCGCTCTTAGGTTATCCTGCAAATAACAAATTGTAAAGCGATCAGGATTAAGAAGATCTATAAAGGTCGCGTTCTGTATGACAATAGATGAATCAGGAAAGTTTTTCGAAATATAATTTGATGCATTCTCAGTAAAGTTTTCTGTTGTGCCTAGAATATCCATATCAACACCGGCGGAATTTGAGAGACCTTCCAAAAGAAATCCCCACATAGTTTTTTCGCCCATTCTGCCTTGCAGGTAATCATTTACAATAACAACTCTATTCAATCCATCTCCAGCATTTACATTACCTTTCGAATCCATTTCTCCGCATTGAAAATGATAAACCAAACTGTCAAAAGCTGTTTTATGATATATTCCCTTTGATGCTAATCTCTGCATGAGCACAACATCACCGCTTGTACATAGTTCGCCCTGTTTTGCAATTGTCGGTTGAAAGATGTCTGTGTTGGGAATAATATTACCTTCCGGATATCCGCCAATTTGCATAAAATGTTCACGCTTGATTAGAAGAGGCATAAACAATCCACCATCATTCAAAATCTTTTCGGAAATTGTTTTTGCATATTCTATAAATCCGTTTTCGTTGTAATCAATTACCGAACGACCGAAGTTTTTACTAACTCCATATTGACCGGAAAGAAGCTTGCCGCTTTCAACTAATCGGGATGCGATGCAATTGGAACCATCTAACTTATTGAAAAGGTTTTCAAACCATTCCGGCGTAAATGCCATATCGCTATTTATAAAAAGGAGATAATCCCCTTTTGCTTTTTCAGCACCAAAATTCCATGCCCTATAAACATTATTTATGTACCATTCTTTCTTTTGTTCTTCGGAATTATTCCAAACGTAATGGGGGATGTAATTTTCTTCCAAATATTTTAGAACATCTTCTGAAGCATCATTTGCGATAAAGAAAAATTCTTTATCCTTTAAATCAGTGTATTTCAATACTTGTTGATAAACAAACTCAAGCCATTCAACACTTTTGTAAATCATGCAAACAATCGAAACGCGCGGTTTAAAAACATCTTCTCTAAATTGTTCAAGGCTTGCTATGGCTTGTTCGAATGAACGTTTTTCCGGTTGAGTGTCTTCAACAAACAATCCGTCCGGGAATATTTCCCTTGAAACATTTTTTAGTTGAAGTGTTTTTTCATCAAGAAGTCTTTCTAATGCCCAGCCGGATTGACCGTGCGCACGATACACCAAATATTTAAAAGCAAGAGATTTATCCGAAGCAAAACCGTAATGAATTACTGCAACTTTATCTGTCTTCTCAACTTTTTTAATACTTGAAGGGTATTGCTGCTGATGTAATCCTGCATCTTGCGAAAGAAATTTTAGATCCGGAGTAACTCTCCATAACCGAACAAACCAACCATCATTATAAGAATTGTCTAACCTCTGCCATGAATTGCTTCTCCATAAATTGATTTCGTGTAAATTCATCCCATCAATTTCATTTTCTTCCATGTGTTGGCAAAGGTTTTGAATTTCGGCTGCAGCGTTTGCAGTTAATACTTCATCTGCATCTAACCACAATATAAAGTCGGGATTCAACTCCAAAGCTTTCTCAAGCAATACCTTTTTGTGATTAATCTCATTAACAAAATCGTTATCGCCCCCTTTGAGAATGAATATCGCTTTGTCTAATAAATATTCGTAACTGCCGTCTGTGCTTCCATCGTCGTAAACAACTAAACCGTCAACGACAGGTTCAAGGTATTTCCAGAACCGTTCAAGATTTTCTTTGCGCAACTCGTTATAAATCTGGGTGATACAAATTATTTTATAGTGAGGGACCGCTTTTTCGGCTTCTTTTATTTCTCTTTTGTTCGTAATTGTTTGGCTGTCAAAGTATTTGTTGTTAATCCAAATAGAATCGAATTGCAGTCTTCCTTTTTGAATCGGAAAACTTGTTAACTCAAGAAGAGAGAAACCTTTTCCTTCCAAAAATTTAACAACTTCAGCATGCAGCTTTTGTCCCTTAAAAAAAGGATACGACTCAGATTCCAGATGCATGATTTTTATCTCGGTCAATAATTCACCCATCCCTTCAAGAGCTTCAACGGTTGCGCCTTCCACATCAAGTTTAAGCATATCAATTTTTTCGATGCCATATTTTTTTGCAAGCGTTTCAAAGCGGTATGATTTCAACTTTATTACTTCAGTACCATATTCATCACCCCTATTAAAAATTCCGTGGATACCGTTAATTCTTTTTTTAAAGAAATCCACTTCACCATCTATGTTGGAAACTACCGCGTTAATCGTGGTTATATCTTTCAGATCCTTCATATAGTTGTTAAAGTTATCCGGCAATGCTTCTACAGCGTAAACTTTTGCATGAGGGAAAACCTCCTTAAAGTATTGAGAATCTTTAGCGTCGAGTGCCCCGATTTCAACAATTGTCTGGATATCGTTCTTATTCGCAAACATTTGTTTAACCTTGCTTGCAAATGCAGGCATGGTTATAGACTTATTTAGATAATTTTCTAAATTGATAATTTTTTCCGCGGTTCCGTTTTCAGAACTATTCTCCCACGATAGTTGTGTTTTCCTTTTACGTATAAGAGTTAAACCGGGATGAATTGGAATTGTCATCAGTTCAAATTCATCTTGATGATTTTTTAATTCGTTAATAGCTAAATATGCATCGCCGCAATAACCTTTATCGGTGTATTGCAAATTCTTCGGGTGTGTATCATGCAGCAAAATTATACCGTGATCATTTATATAAGGAAAGTAATTCCAGAAATCTTTAAGAACGGATTCTTTGCAATGGTCGGCATCTATAAACAATAAATCTATTTTGAGGTTATTGGATTTAACCTGTTCAAAAAAATCATCGGTTGTACCATGAAAAAATAAAGTCTTCTCGGATTTAGTTATCCACCGTCCGGCTTCCGGATTAATATCAACGCCAAAAAGATTTTCAGCGTATGGTACAATTTTATTAAAAAGCTCACATTGATATAATCCCAACTCGACATACACTTTGGGTTTTAGAGACTCCGCAAGGTTTTTTATAAAATCTTCGTGCCAGTTTTCTTTTGTTGCCGGGGTTGATTGTTGCATTATACAACTTCCTTTTCTAAGAAGAACATTTTCATTTCAGTGATTTGTTGTTCAATGGTTTTTAATACTACCAGCTTGCTCAATGGATAAACGCTTGCCATACTTCTGTCGCAAGATTCTTTTGCTTCTGCTGAATTTATTGTGAGATTCAATTCATAAACATCGTTGAAAATATTCAGCAGTTCATATTTAGTAACTGTGTTTGGAGAGTGAACATGAAATATCCCCTTTCGGTAAAGTTTGTTCAAAAAAATCTTTTCAACAACTTCTGCCAGGTAAACTGTTGTAACACCGTTCCACAAATGATTTGTAAAACCATTTACTTCTTTACCAAATTGACTTTTTGCCCACTCAAGCAGAGAGCGGCTTTGCCCATTTTCTTCACCAATAATTGATGTCCTGAGAACCATGCAGTCTTTATTTTCGCCGGCATTTTTGCTTAATCCGTATAAGTCATCGGCATCAAACAAATCTTCTTCAGTGTATTTACCTTTACGACCAGTGTAAACACAATCTGTTGTTATGTGAAAACATTTAATACTTTTCTTTTCACAAACATTTGCAAGATTCCGGGGGAAGAGTGAGTTTATTTTCAAAACATTTTCAATCGTGTTTTTCGCAATTGTAGGTTTGATAACTCCGGCACAATTAATCACAACATCAACTTCATCAAG
>JAJYXU010000070.1 GCA_021801605.1 Bacteroidota bacterium | reverse complement strand
CATGTACAACTTTACCGATACTTCGGCTCTCTTTGCACAATTGAGAGATTGTATCATCTTTATTACAGCTTGTCAAAGAACTTTTCTTTAACTTCACGGCACAAACAAAGCGCGCCAAGATATTCGCTAAGTACGCGAAGAAAAGATATGGAGAACAAATGTCAAAACAAACGAAGAAAGTTTTATCAACACAGAAGAAATCTGCTAAATCAAATTTTTCGTTCGGTAAATTCATTCCGGAAAAATTTCAAACGCCTGCATTATTACTCATAATTTTTATCCTAATTCTAATTTACTTTTCACCAATCATGTTCGGTGATAAGACTACAGACTCTGGGGATTTAGTGCAAGTTAAGAGTCTGCGCGAATATGCCAATAAAGATCGCGATGGTGTTTCTCTCTGGAATCCTTATATATTTTGCGGGCTGCCTGCAGTTGCAACTTCGATGTCGTTACGCTGGTACGATTTGACTTCGGTTGCATATTCATATGTGTCAAAAATTTATTCAGCCACTTTTAAAGATTATAATGCTATTTACACTTTCAGTTTTGTTCTTCTTGCTTTTACTTCGTTTTTCTTTATGCGGCGTTTCGGCGCAAACCGCGGTGTGAGCTTTATTGTGGCGGTGGCAACAATTTTTAGCACGGGAATACTTCTTCTGTTCTACATAGGACATATAACCAAGCTGATGACTCTCGCACTTTTTCCGTTCATACTGATGATGCTTTTTAAATTCCAGAAGGAGATCAAACTGCTTGATCTTTTTTTATTTGCATTGGGTTTACATTTGTTAGTGTTAAGCGCACATGTTCAGATCGTTTTCTATTTAGCACTTGTTGTGCTAATCTACTTCATCTATTTTTTCATTCACTCGTTTATTGAAAAAGATAAATTCCTACAGAAGCAGTTATTGAAGTCGCTGGGGATTATGGCGGCAGTAGGATTGATTGCGGTTTTGATGTCCTTCGATACGTATGCCCAGCTTTACGAATACAAACCATACTCAACGCGCGGAACAAAAAGTGTAAGCGAGCTGCAAAATCCAACGGCGCCGGCTCAGAGTGATTCATACGAATACGCAACAAGTTACTCCTTCTCGCCGGGTGAAATTATGACATTCATAGTTCCGTCATTTTACGGTTTTGGAAACTCAACTTATAACGGTCCGCTATCGCAAAATCAAGACGTGCTGGTGAAAACATATTTTGGACAAATGACAAGCGTTGATGTACCAATGTATATGGGAATAATAATTTTTGCTCTGGCTCTCTTTGCTTTATTTACGCGTTGGAAAGAACCCGTTATACAGTTCTTCGGAATTCTGGTTCTGTTTTTCTTGCTAATTTCATTCGGAAAAAATTTCCCGCTCATTTATAATTTGATGTATTACTATTTCCCGATGTTCAATAATTTCCGTGTTCCTTCAATGATTCTCCATACACTCCAAATTATCTTCCCTATACTTGCCGGATTTGGTGTAATGAAAATTCTTTCTTTGCATGAAGAAAAAAATGTTACTATTGAAAAAGTATTCCGATATGCGGCGATCGGCTTTGCTGCATTGTTTTTACTATCTCTTCTTACTAACAGCAGTTTGTCGGACTGGTTCAAAGAGCGAGTCGGTAATTTTGTTTCGTCTCTGGGGCAAGATCAACAATCACAGCAACAAGGTCGAATGTTCAACGCACTCTCTGATTATATGTCAAGCATGTTTACGGGTGACGTTATGATTGCGTTCGCTCTTCTCGCTTTACTGTTTGGTTTCAGTTACGCTTATATCACCTCAAAACTAAATAAAGAATTTTTGATCGTTGGTTTGGCTGTTCTGGTTTTGTTTGATCTTTTCAGGATTGGAAATCGCGGCGCAACTTATACTAACGCAGAAGAAGTAAACCAACAATTTGCCGAACCAGAATATATTTCTGTTATCAAACAGCAAAACGAGAAAGATCCGTTTAGAATATTGAACATGCGAAGGACTGGAATGGGCAGCATCTACTACAATGCAAATTTTAATGTCTATTTCTTGCAGGAAGATTTTTCAGGTTACTCCGCCGTTAAACCACGGAGTTATCAAGATTTTATGGATGCCGTTGGACCGGCAAATTTTACTTTGTGGCGTATGCTTGGTGTAAAATATGTGGTTACAGATAGACCGTTTCCCTTTGAATATTTTTCACAAATTTCAATGTCACCGGATTCTACTACATTTGTTAATAGAAACGACAAAGCTCTTCCCCGTATTTATTTTGTAGACAATGTTGAAGAAAAATCTTCGGTAGATATTTTAAATGCTGTAAAGAACAATTCATTCGACCCGAAAAAACTTGCATTCGTCAATAAACTCAATTTCAAATTTGATAAAGGCGATTCAACAAATACCGCAACTATTACTCAATACAAAGACGAACATGTGACAGTTGAGACAAATTCTGCCGGAAACAACTTTTTATTTTTTGGTACTACTTATCTGCCGGGATGGAAATCTTTTGTTGATAGTAATCCAACGACTATTTACAAAACCAATCATGGTTTTCAGGGGATTGTTGTCCCGAAGGGCAAACACAAAGTTGAGTTTATATACCAGCCCGAATCTTTTATCACTGGAAAATATTTATCGTTAATTCTCAACTTATTATTATTCGGCGGTTTAGGATTTGCGTTTTACAATTCAAGAAAAAAAAACGCAGTGGAAAAATTATAAATGCTTGCACGACTTAAAAGTACGGTTCGCGATACTTTAGTTTACAGTTTAAGCAACATTGCTCCTAAAATTGTTGGAGTAGTACTTCTTCCTCTTTATACTGCCAAATTGACGCTTGGTGAATTTGGCAATTGGGATCTTCTCGATGTAACGGTTTCGATTCTTACCGAGATATTCATACTTGGACAGGCAACGTCAATTATTCTTTTCAATAGCTCTGATGAATACAACGAGAAAAAAGAATCCGCTCTTTTCACCATTACAACTTTTGTCTTTGTAATCTGCGCAATCTTTGTATTGTTCTCGGAAACTTTCACTTCTCTTTTCCCGGCATTTTTTGCCAATGCGCAAATTCATGCGAGTTACGTTCGATTGATAGCTTACATCGTACTTCTAAGAGTAATGAATAATTTATTTCTCGCAAAAGTCCGCGCTGACGAACAATCTATCTTTTTCACCATCGTGAGCGTATTAAAAATTTTATTGATGACAGCAATTATTATTTATATGATCGGATTTCTCGGCAGAGGAATTGACGGATACCTGTACGCGGTTGTCATTGCTGAATTTTTCTCTTTAGTAGTTTTGCTGCCAAGAATAATTCCTCAAATTAAAATTAAATTTGACACGCAAATTCTTTCAACCGCACTTAAATTTGGCGTGCCGCTTGTTTTTGCTGCTGTGGGATTTCTCTTACTAAACCTAAGTGACCGTTATATCATTAAATTCTTACTCGGTTCTTCGGCTTTAGCTCCATACAGTCTCGCTTACCGCGTGGCAGGTGTTCTGAACATGTTTTTCATTCTTCCGTTTACGTTAGGATTAATGCCGGTTGCTTACAAGTATTTTGGGAGTCGTGATGATAAGCGCTTTTTCACAAAACTGATGACCTACTCATCTTTCTTTTTTGTTTGGGGATTCGTCTTTCTATCTCTTTTTAGCAAAGAAATTATTCGTTTGTTTGCCGAAAAACCGGAATACTACGGTGCATACGTAATTGTGCCGGTGATTCTTCTTTCATACGTTTTTAGTGGAATGCGATTAACAGCTTCACTCGGAATGCTGCTGACAAAAAACACAAAACATATAGCCTGGATTACGCTCGGTGCCGCGGCGTTTAACATTATTCTCAACTTTATTTTTATTCCGATGTTTGGTACGATCGCCGCCGCTATTAACACACTCGCAGCGTTTGTAATTTTCTATTTTATCACACAGATTCTTTCCGATAAATATTATAGAATTCCATTTGAGAATTATAAATTGATTCTCATGATCATAGTTGGTTCCATTTTAGCGGGAGTAATTTATTTCCTCCCTGCCATGAATACTTTGTTCGAAATTGTTATCAAACTTGTATTGACAGCTCTATTTCCTTTTATACTTTTTGTTTTTCGATTCTATGAAAGAGCTGAGTTGGATATCATTCTAAGTCCGGCAAAGATTATAGATTTAATCAAAGGAATAATCAAAGGTGCAGATAAAACGTCGATTGATTCCGAGCCGATACTACCATGAAAAAGGTTTTAATTATATCATATTACTGGCCCCCGGCAGGCGGTATCGGAGTTCACCGCTGTTTGAAGTTTGCAAAATACCTGCGCAAGTTCGGCTGGGAACCGGTGATTTGCACTGCAGAGAACGCCGAGTATCCTGTTCTTGATGAGGGAAATTTCAAAGATGTTCCCAAAAATGTTACAGTTCTCAAAACAAAAATTTGGGAACCATATAATCTTTTTAAGTTTATCACTGGAAAGAAAAAAGAAGATCGAATACATAATGTTTTCCTTGAAGAAGATAAACCAAGTTTTGCGCACAAACTTGGAATTTGGATTAGAGGGAATATTTTTATTCCGGATGCACGCAAATTTTGGATTCGCCCATCTGTTAAATTTTTATCGAAATATCTAAAAGAAAATCCGGTTGATATTTTGTTCACAAACGGACCGCCGCAATCAACCCATATGATAGCATACGGCGTCAAAAAAAAATTAGGAATTCCATGGCATGCGGATTTTCAAGATCCGTGGACTCAAGTTGATTATTTTCCGCAGCTTATGCTCAACCCAATCTCAAAACGAATTCATGAAGCAATGGAACAGCGCGTCTTCCGTAATGCCGATAAGATTACTATCTGCAGCTACACATGGAAAGGCGATCTTGAGTCAATCGGTGCTCACGATGTCGGTGTGATTGTCTGGGGTTATGATGAAGATGATTTTAAAAATATTTCCGTACCGCTTTCTAAAAAATTTACGCTGAGCCATTTTGGAAGTTTGGGACCGGATAGAAATGCAAAAACTTTGTGGAATGCACTTTCAATTCTCTCTAAAGAGAATAAACAATTTGCAGATGATCTTGAAATTGAACTTGTTGGATTTATCGGTCATGCGATTGTTGATGAAATCAATTCGCTCGGTTTGTCAAAGAATTTGAAGTTGTCCGCTCATATCTCTAGGCAGGAAACTCTTGAGCGGATGCATCAAGCACAGGTATTGCTGCTGATTCTCAACGACATGCCGAATGTGAAAGGACGGCTTCCCGGAAAACTTTTTGAATATCTCGCCTCACGCCGACCTACACTTGTGATTGGTCCGAAAGATAGCGATGCATCAAAAATTGTTCATGCTGTTAATGCCGGCTACACTTGCGACT
>JAJYXU010000093.1 GCA_021801605.1 Bacteroidota bacterium | reverse complement strand
TTAGTTTGTATTTTTTTTGATTAAAGATATTTCTATTTGTCAACTTTGTCAATTCAAGCGAGGGAAAGAATCAATTTTCTTTTACCTCTCATTTTCCTATTTTTCACCCGGACACAAAATAAAATTAAGTTAGAAAAAGGTTTCTACCGTTAATTGTGTAAAAACCATATAAATTTGTAAAGAATGATAGAGGTTGTCTCATAAGTAATTATTCAAATAAAAAATCTGTTTAATCTGTGTTTATCAGCGGTCTATTATTTAAAAAATTTTACTTATGAGACAACCTCTGAATATTGTTAGAAATAAATTAAACAACGGCAAATAGAAATATTTCTACCAATATTTAATTCCTCTGGGATTAGTAATTTCAAACTTTTTAACATAATGAGCGGTAGAACCGAAAAAAGTAATTGGAAATTCGATGGGTAAGATTTTAATCATTCCTTCGATAGATATTCAAGACGGTAAGACAGTCCGAGTTGTACAAGGAATTCCGGAATTAGGTTGTATTGAATACGCGAACGACCCGGTTGAAATGGCAATGATTTGGCGTGCTGAAAATGCAAAGTGCATTCATGTTGTTGACTTTAATGCCTCGCACGAACATACTCATACAAATTATGACTTGATAAAACGAATTTGTGAATCCGTGATAATTCCGGTAGAACTCGGCGGAGGAATTGGAAGTTATAACGATGCAGAAGAAGCTTTTCAGATGGGTGTTGCAAGAGTTGTAATTGGTTCTATGGCTTTCGAGAACCCGCGGGAGTTTATTAAAATATTGGATAAGTTCACTCCCAATAAAGTTGTAGCAGCAATTGATGTTGTAAATGATGAGGTGGTGACAAGAGGCAGACAGCAGCGGACTCATCTTCAGGCAATTCAGTATGCAAAGTTTTTAAAATCGTGCGGAGTAAAGAGAATTGTAGTAACGGACGTTTCAACAAACGGTATGCTGACCGGACCGAATATTGAATTATCAAAACGGGTTGCCGAAGCAGCTGAAACAAAAGTAACTCACTCCGGTGGTATTGGAGGTTTCCAAGATTTGATTAAATTACAGCACGAAGCTTCAGAGCATGTTGATTCTGTCATTATTGGTCGTGCTCTCTATGAAAATAAATTTCCGTGTCAAAAAATTTGGCGTGTTGCAGAATCTGGAATTTTTAACTGAGAGGATAAAATGGAAAATAGCTCTAATGGTATGACTAAGAGCAGCTTCTGGTCGAATCTTTTCAAAACACCAACAGAAAAAAGTGAGCTTGAAGAAGTTCTCCTTTCGATGGCTCCTTTTCAAAATCTCAACTCAAAACTTCTCAAACTTTTAATGAAAGTCGTTCACAACCGCGTTTATTCTGCAAACGAATATATCTTTTTTCAAAACGATCCGGGAATTGCACTCTACATTATTATCAGCGGCGAAGTTTTAATTTCTCAAGATGAAGAAGGCGACCGTTTAGATTTGGCTCTGCTCGGTCGCGGAGATTTCTTTGGAGAGATTGCGTTGTTAGATGGAGAAAAACGCTCGGCTTCAGCTATAGCATTGAAAGAATCTCAATTAGCGGTGATTTTTAGACCGGACTTAGATGAATTTGTTGAAGCGCATCCCAAAGAAGGAATAAATATTTTGCGGGGCATATCTACAATTGTTGCAACTCGCCTCCGGAATTTAAATCAAGATTACTTTTCACTCTATTGTAGAACAAGAATAAAATAGTGGAGGATAGAATGGAACAAACTAAATTAATCAGAAATATTTTAGCACCGATTGACTTCTCCGATTACTCAAAAAATGCATTGAAGTATGCAACTCAGTTCGCTAAAGAATTCAATGCCAAACTTTACTTAATCTATGTAGTCGAACCAATGATCTATCCTGCGGACTTCAGCATGGGACAAATTGCTATCCCTTCTACCGATGTCGATCTCCATGCACGAGCTGAAGAGGAATTGAACAATCTTGCTAAGACGATTGATCCCTCTCTGAAAGTTGAAACTATGATAAGAACTGGAAAACCTTTTGTCGAGATAATAGAAGAGGCAAAAGGAAAAAATATTGATTTAATTATCATAGCGTCACACGGTCATACAGGCGTAGAGCACTTGCTGTTTGGCAGCACCGCAGAAAAAGTTGTGCGCAAAGCACCATGCCCGGTACTAACATTGCGCGAACCTATTAAGGGCTTTCAGTTCAGTAATAAATAATAGATTCATCTTTCGATGAACAAAAAAGCGCAGACCGCCTACAAAAAAATTATTTCCGATAAAACATCAGGCAGCGGTAATTTATTAATAAAACTAAACGAGTTCTGCAAAAAATATTTTTTCGATATTGAACACCCTATAGAATTTATTGAAGAGGCTCAAAACCATTTCTCTTCCTTTCAGAATATTCAGAAATATTTAATACAACTTAAGTCTATTGCTCATAGTAACCGGTTATCTGGAAAATTCTTTCATGAGCATAAGATAAAAAATGAAACAGCTTATGAAAGAATATTCACCAACGCTCTTCCCTTTTTGAGAAACAAGAAATCAATTTTAACAATCTCAAACAGCAGGACAGTTTTTGAAACCATCAAAAAGCTGGCGACTGTAAACTCTACAAAGCTAACCATCTGCGAATCACGCCCAAGATTTGAAGGAAGAATTTTAGCTAAGGAATTGGCAAGGAGCAAAATAAAAATTGATCTAATAACGGAAGCGATGGCTTCTGATTATGTTAGAAAATGCGACTGTACTTTGATTGGTGCAGATATCATCTTGAAAGATGGGAATGTTGTAAATAAAGTCGGCAGTTTGCAGCTGGCTTTGTTATGCAGACATTTTAAGAAACCATTTTATGTTGTTGCGGAAAAATCGAAATTCAGCAGAAGTAAAAAAATCACCCAGAGAGAAGAATTACCAGATGAAATTTGGAAGAACCCTCCAAAAGGAATTGCAATAAAGAATTTTTATTTTGAAAAAATTCCAGCCACGCTTATAACAAAAATATTTACCGACTAATAAAAAGAGGTTGTCTCAAAAGTAATTATTCAAATAAAAAATCTGTTTAATCTGTGTTTATCAGCGGTCTATTATTTAAAAAATTTTACTTATGAGACAACCTCAATCAATAAAATTAATTATTAAAAATACTATTTAGCTTGTGTATTCTTCTGGTTAAGCTGTTTTACCACTTCTCCGGCAATACGTCCAACTTCAGTTTGAGGATATTTTTTAGCCAAATCTTGCCAAATAGCAATTGCTTTTTTCTCATCGCCTTTAGCTTGAGCCAGACCGCCAATATTGTATTTAGCAATCAAATTGTTTTTATCAACCGCCAATACTTTAGAATTATATTCCTCAGCTTTGTTCACATTACCTTGATTGAAATAAACAAAAGTTAACTGCAATAGAATATCTATTCTTTCAGGATCAGTTTTGATAATTCTTTCATAGAGTTTAATTGCTTCGTCCGGTTTGTGGGCAATTAATAGATCGGCATATTCACGGGTTTTCAAAGTGTCGTTCGGATTTTTTTCAACAGCCGCTTTAAGATTATTAATCTTATCAACAGCTTCTTTCATCACATTTGATTTATTCGGTGAATCACCGTTGCCTTGAGATTTCATTTTACTATGTATGTCGTCATCCGGCATCTGAGCTTGGGGACTAATTGCAGATGCTGTTTTAGAATTTTTTGTTGTTCTTGAAAAGAAAATTACCGCGGCTATAAAAACAATAATAACACCGAGATATATGTAGATGGGTTTAACTTTCATAAAATCCTCATTATTTGGAACTCTTAAGTATTGTTGAAACGCTGCATTCAAAAATAACTTTTTTTATTAAGCAAAAAAATCTTTATTATATATTTATACTAGATAAAGAAAAAATGACCAGGTCACGACAAAAAATATTAAAACAAATTGCACTTTTAGGTTTATCTGCTCAATTAGCGTTTACTCTTAGCCGATTCGTTTCGGATGTAAACTGAAGAGGTTGATCCCGAAGCCCCAACAGCCGAATACAAAGGGAAAGTCATTGGTTTTTGCTGCCCGGGTTGTGAGAAGAAATTTAAGAAAGATCCTGAGAAATACATGAAGAATCTTAGTGATGATGGAGCAAAATTTATAGGCAACAAATAAATTCCTACGAGAAGTTGTCTCAAAAGTAATTATTCACTCACGTTACGCACAGACATTATTATTTGTCATTCTGACCCCGATTTATCGGGGGAAGAATCTAAAAACTTCTTTTTTGCTCGATTATTAGATTCTTCACTCCACTTCGTTCCGTTCAGAATGACACCTTGCGTAATGTGAGTTATTATTTAGTTTTTCTTTACTGTATAAGTCAGTTTAACCGGATCAAACCGAATAGTGTAGTTGCCGGCAGCCGTTAATTTTATATTATCTCCGCCTGCTTCAAGAGTACCATCCGCGCCCTTATCGCCATAATTAAGATCCCATGCGTCGTTTGCTCTGAACTTAAATTCACCCACTACAAAATTATCTGTAATTTCCCACATTTTGCGTTGACCATTATAGAACATATCCACATCTTTCGACCAGTCGTATGGTGGAACAGCAGAACCAATATATCATCAAAAGCAGCATCGTGTAGAGGCACACATATTAGTTTGCTTTTTAGCATATGTATTATGGAAAACACTTTCACAAATGTGTAAAACAGCAGGCTTAGGGAATGAACCAAGAAAGGTAATACGGGAAATGCGGAGAATAATGTTAAGCGACGTTGTGTTGCCAACAAGAACAGGCAAAGAAATAAGATTAAGGTGCATAACTCAAAGTGATAAGGATTTATCAATACTATTGGAACGCCTAAAAATAAGGATGCCTCAAAGCTGGGGGAATAGTTAGAATTTAAATGTAGTGAAAACGGTGATCAAAAAAGTTAGATTTTACCCAATAATCATTGTTTTTCCCTCTCAAGTGTCGAAGTTGGGCTAAGAACGAAATCCCGAGTGAGTTTACTCTTGCACAAAACTATCCTAATCCGTTTAATCCTTCCACAAAAATCACATTCACTATTCCGTCAGAAGGAAACGTAACTGTAAGAATTTACAACTCTCTCACTCAGATAGTCGAAACTCTGTACGACAAATATATAACTGCTGGATTACATGAGATGGAGTGGAATGCTAAAAACGTTGCAAGCGGTATGTATATCTATTCAGTTACTTATAAAAACCAAACATTATCCCAACGGATGATGTTTATGAAATAGATACATTATGTAGGGAAGGGTCTTGTAATGCTTCAGATGGAAATGGAATTTCCTAAATTAACAACAATGTAAAATAGGAGATATCCATGCAGCAAAGAAAGCACTACACCGCAGAGCAAAAAGTAATGATACTAAGAGA
>JAJYXU010000128.1 GCA_021801605.1 Bacteroidota bacterium | reverse complement strand
GCTTTAACAAGCGAGTCGTGCCTGACCCAATTGTAGTTTTGAGCGGATATGTGAAGAGACATAAAAAAAACAATTGAGAAGATTATTTTTGTTTTCATTCTTTCTTATCTCTTTGGTAGACAACAATTAATGATACAAATACTATGAAAAAACAAAATGAAATATCCGACATCAACTTTAGAATCTATAGATCAATCCCATTTTCAAGGATGAAAATCCATTAGGATTTACCAAATCAAAAGTCTTCAATGGAAAATACACGTTTCCTTCAATTCCCAAGGCTAAAACGTCGATGATTTTTATTTCCGAGCCTAAACCGATATCTAATGATAAGAATTCTATTGAACTACCATCACCATGAGTTCCTGCTAAATCAAAACCACCGACATAACGTTCTTTAACGGAATGATAAGAAAGACCAGCAATTAACTTGAGTGGTAAAATAAATTCATCAAACGCATCCTGAGGATAAAAATAAATTCTTGTCCCGACTAAATTGCTACTATACGAATAAGTCACTGCGTCCATTATATAAAATGGTTTTTTAACTCCATCATTCCAATATCCATAATAAATATCCCAGACCAAAAATTTTTCAAACATAGGTCCACCGACATGAACTTCTGGGTAGACCGAATAACTGCTAACCTCATCACCCATCGGATTTTGCATATTCCGGATAAAACCTATATCAACCGAAACATTAGATATATCAACTTGTGCCGATATATGCAGTGCTAGCAAAAAAAATGTTGATATAAATACTTTAGTTCTCAAACCATTCTCTTTGTATTTTTATTTTTAGTTTATCTCGTCATAAATAACTAAGCAAAGATTCTTAGTTTCACCTATCAAAATCTTCGGGAATATTTGGGACAATATGATAACGAATCATTTTCTTTTCGGACGATACATATCCGTAGCACGTCCGTAAAATACTTCTGCCGCCGCCATCATAGTTTCTGATAAAGTCGGATGAGGATGAATTGTCAATTCCAAATCTTTTACAACCGCGCCCATTTCAATTGCTAAAGTTCCCTCGGCAATCATATCGCCGGCTCCAACGCCAACAATTCCAACACCAAGAATTCTTTCTGTTCCAGGTTCTATGATCAACTTAGTCATTCCGTCGTTTCTATCTAACGTTGTTGCGCGTCCGCTTGCGCCCCACGGAAATTTTGCTACTTCAACTTTAATTCCTTTCTCGCGCGCTTCTGTTTCTGTTAAACCTGTCCATGCAAGTTCCGGATCTGTAAACACAACAGCAGGAATTGCATTTGGTTCAAAAGCAACTTTGTGACCAAGAATAGCTTCGACTGCAACTTTACCTTCTGCCGTAGCTTTGTGTGCAAGCATAGGATTACCGACAATATCGCCGATTGCGTAAATGCTTGGGTCATCAGTCTTCAAAGTTTTATCAACAGTTACAAATCCGCGTTCGTTAATTTTAACTTTTGTATTCTCTAATCCGAAACCCGTTGTAACAGGTTTGCGCCCGACAGAAATCAAAACTTTATCGAATGTTTGTTCAGGTTCAGTTATCTTATCACCTTCTAAACGCACAGTGATTCCCTCGGGGGTTTCTTTTAACTCAACAACTTTTGTTTCTGTAAAAATATTTTCCATCATTGATTTTATACGTTTATCTAACACTGCAACTAAATCGCGATCCGCGCCGGGCAATAATCCGGCTAACATTTCTACGACTGTAACTTTGCTGCCAAGAGCTGCATAAACTGTGCTTAATTCTAAGCCGATATACCCGCCGCCAATCACAAGTAATCTCTTAGGTACATCATTCAACTCAAGCGCCAATGTTGAATCCATTACACGAGGAGAATCGATTGAAAGTCCTGACACTTTTGACGGAACAGAACCTGTTGCAAGAATTGCTTTTTCGTAATGAACTTCATCTGTCGTTCCATCAACTTTCTTAACTGATAATGTGTTTGAGTCTATGAATGAAGCTTTGCCCTGAATGAAATTTACTTTGCGTTGTTTGGAAAGCTGTCCCAACCCGCCTGTGAGTTTATTAACAACACCATTTTTAAAATCCCGGAGTTTATCGAGAATAATTTTGGGTTCGCCAAACTCAACACCCCATTTTTTTGCTTCTTCCGTTTCTTTAATAAGTTTAGCAATGTGTAGAAGAGCTTTTGAAGGAATACAACCTCTGTAAAGACAAACACCACCGGGATTTTTTTCAAGGTCAATTAATGTAACTTGCATGCCAAGATCTGCAGCAAGAAATGCAGCAGCATAACCGCCGGGTCCGCCGCCAATGATTGCTAATTGCGTATTTATTGTCATAAATTTTTACCGGTTATCTTTCTTGTTGATAATATTTCTTAGCAAAAATAGTAAAAAGGGGCAAATAATCGTCTGTTAGGAAAAATATAAAAAAATTATTTTTTTTATTAGAGTATTTCAAAAAAATTTAAGAGATTTAACTTCAAGATTCAAAGATTAATAGAGAAAGATTCGTTCAACCATAAAAAGTAGTGTGATTATTTGAAAAAAAATCATGTGCTCAATTGGACTCTTTTTATTCTCCAGCTAATATTCGCTTATTCAATAGAAGCCCAAGAACAATTAAGACCATCTAAGGCAGATAAGCCGCCCATTATTGATGGCAAACTTGATGATTCAATCTGGCAGAATACTTTATCTGTTTCGGAGTTTAAAACATTTGCACCTGATTATGGTAAAGATGGCACGGAACGCACTATTGGATACGCCGCTTATGATGGTGAAAACCTTTACTTTGCTTTCCGTTGTTATGATAGAGAACCCGCCAAAATTAAATCCAGTGTTTCAAGCAGGGATAATATTAGATCTGATGACTGGGTCTGTATCAATCTTGATTCATTCAATGATCACCAATCTCTCTATGCTTTCTATGTTAATCCGCTTGGGATACAAACCGATAGCCGTTTTGCCGCCGGACAAGAAGATTTTAGTGCAGATTTTGTTTGGTACAGTGCCGGTCAATTAACTCCAGACGGTTATAACATTGAAATAAGTATTCCTCTAAAAAGCATTCGTTATGCGGGAGGAAATCCTGTAATGATGTCCATTTTTTTTGAACGTTTCATAAGCAGATTTTCGGAACATGATTCCTACCCGGAATTGGATCCGGCAAAAGGTATGGCATTCCTTACACAGATGAGTCCTTTAATTTACGACGAGTTAAAACAATCAACTTTGTTCGAACTTCTTCCAGCTTTTACTTACAGTCAAAAATACAATCTAAACCAAAGTCAGTTAGTAAAGTATGAAGACAAAGGAGATTTAAGTCTAACGGCAAAATATGGAATTACTTCTGATCTTATTCTTGATGGTACATATAACCCGGACTTCAGCCAGATTGAGGCAGACGCCGGACAAGTTGATGTTAATCTTAGATACGCATTATACTACCCGGAAAAGAGACCTTTTTTTCTTGAGGGAAATGAAATTTACAATCTGGCTGCAACACAATCTTCAGAAGTTGACCCAATCAGATCTATCGTTCACACAAGAACAATTGTAAATCCATTAACAGGCATAAAACTTTCCGGTAAAATTGGCGCTAAAAGTACAATTGCAGCAATGTATGCAATGGATGAGCTCCCGCAAGATGAATCAATTATTAATGGTGATTATGCACATATTCCCATTCTTCGATTTAAACAAGCACTATCGGCAGACAGTTATCTGGGCGGAATTTTCACCGGCAGAGAAATGAAAAATAGTTACAACAATGTTTTAGGAATTGACGGAAACATTAGGTTAACGGAAGCAAGTACAATTGAATGGAATGGTTTGTACTCAAATTCTAAATTTGCCACTGGTTCAGATAAAATAGGTGGACACGCATTGGGTTTCAATTACAATTATGATTCTAGAGATTTGTTTTATGATTTCAGTGTTAAAGATGTCTCTGAAGATTTTAATGTTGAAACCGGATTTATAACACGTACCGGAATCTTTGGATTGACAGGATTGATAAGACCAAAAATTTATCCTGAATCATCAATCATTCAGAGAATTGATTTAGAAGCATTCTCTGCACAGATAAATGATAAACCAAGTTCATTATGGGAGACATCTAATAATCTCTCAGTAACTAGTTTTTTTCTGGGGTCATATAATGCTAGAGTAAAGTATTCATACTCAACAGAAATTTTTGGAGGAAAGAAATTTACAACCGGCAGGTTGCAATTTATTTTGGGTGGTCTGATTTCAAACCAAATTTCATTCTCGGTTGGTTATAAAAGAACTAATGCTATCTATTATTCACAAAATCCATTTCAAGGTTATAGTCACCAAATTAATGCAATTATGGTTTATCAAATTTCGGAGAACGTAGAATCCTATACGAGTTTTGTCTTTTCCGATTTTTATAGAGAATCAAATTCAGAATTGATTTACGAGTATCCGATCTTTAGAGAGAGATTAACTTATCAGCATAACAAATATCTTTTCTTCCGCGGTGTTGTTGAATACAACAAATACAAAAGGCAATTGCTCACGGACTTTCTCGTATCATTCACCTATGTACCGGGCACAGTAATACATCTTGGTTATGGTTCGCTTTATCAAAAGACCGATTGGAATCAGTATGAAAATAGATATACCGGCAGCCAAAATTTTAATGAGGTGAATAGAGGGTTCTTTTTCAAGATGTCTTACTTGTGGAGAAATTAGATTTTTATCATTATGAAAATTAAAACTATAATAACCGGTTCAACCGGTATGGTTGGCGAGGGTGTTCTTCACGAATGTCTTAAACATCCCGATGTTGAATCAGTACTTGTAATAAAGGGTAGTTCCAATAACTTCAATATTCTCTGCGGACTTTGCGTATTCTTTGCGTTCTCCGCGTTAAATTTTTGCAAAAGATAGTTTTTGGAACTACCCTAAATAGAAATTCATGCGGAGTTAAACACAACAAACTAAAAGAAATCATTTACAAAGATTTTTTTGATCTATCCAAAATCGAAAGTCAACTAATCGGATATAACGCTTGCTACTTCTGCGCCGGTGTTTCTTCAGTTGGGAAAAAAGAAGATGAGTATAAACGAATCACTTATGATTTAACTATGAACTTTGCCAAACTTCTTCTAAGATTAAATCCGGAAATGGTTTTTACATACATATCTGGGGTTGGAACCGACAGCACCGAAAAAGGGAAGAGTATGTGGGCGCGTGTAAAAGGTAAGACGGAAAATGATTTGATGAAACTTCCTTTCAAAGCAGTTTACATGTTTAGACCCGGTTATATCCAACCCACAAAAGGATTGACGAATACTTACAAGATATATAAAGTACTCGCCCCACTTTACCCGGTTTTTGAAAAACTTTTCCCGAAATATGTTATTACACTTAAAGAAGTTGGATTAGCAATGATCAATTCGGTATTGAAAGGATACAATGAAAATATTTTGGAATGTAACGATATAAAAAAATTATCATTGTAGAGACGAGGCACCCGTCAAGACTCGGTCTTGCCGAGGCTGATGCCCCGTCTCTACATAAAAATTATCCTTCAAGTGAAAGTAAGAATGGATTTTCCAGCGCGTTAACAACCCATCTCAAAAATCTAATTCCATCGGCACCATCAATAATTCGATGATCATAAGAAAGTGAGAGCGGCATCATCAATCTAGGTTTGAATTCATTATCTATATAAACCGGCTCGTAGGCAGATTTGGAGACACCAAGTATTGCAACTTCCGGTGAATTAATAATCGGCGCAAAGTATGTTCCTCCAATTCCGCCAAGATTACTGATTGTAAAACATCCGCCCTGCATTTCTTCCAATGAAAGTTTTTTATCCCGCGCTTTTTTAGAAATGGCGGCAAGCTCGATACTTAGTTCAATAATATTCTTTTTGTCAACATCACGAATTACCGGAACCAGTAACCCCCTGTCGGTATCTACGGCTACACCGATATTCACAAATTTTTTATAAACAATTTCGTTTTTTTCCATATCAACACTTGAGTTGAACTGCGGAAAAGTTTTTATGGCAGATGAAATGACTTTAAGAAGAATTGCTGTAACAGTTAATTTTCCACCGGCTTCAACAACTTTTTCAGAATTTTCCTTTCTGAATTTTTCCAGATTGGTAATATCCGCTTTATCAAATTGAGTTACGTGAGGAATTGTACCCCAGGCATAAGAGAGATGTTCTGCCGTTTTACGGCGAATATTACTCATCGGCTGCCGTTCAATTTCGCCCCACTTTTGAAAATCGGGTAACGATTCTTTCACAAATCCTGTCGGTACGGCAGTTAATCCACCCGACTGAATTTGCTCGTTCAATGCTTTAGCATACGATTTAATATCTTCAATCGAAATTCTGCCATTAGCACCTGTTCCCTTAACAAGATGAACGTTCACACCTATCTCGCGAGCAAATTTTCTAACTGACGGTGCCGCCGGTACAATAACCTGAACAATATCACGAGGCAAAGTAACAACTGATGGCGCATGTGAATGTTCTACTTTTTGAAATGGTTGTTTTTTTAGTTCAGCAGCTGGTGGCTGATTTTTAGTGATCGGCGATTTTTCTTCTTTTGAAATTCGCAATTCAGTCGTTTCAAGAACAAAAGCAACCGAACCAACCGCAACATTATCACCGTCTTTAACTTTAACTTCTTTTACAATACCGCTAACTTCCGAAGGTACTTCTACTGTCGCCTTATCTGTTTCTATTTCAATAACAATTTGATCTTGCTCAACATGGTCACCAACTTTTAAAAGAACTTTTGTGATTTGCGCAGATGTAATATTTTCTCCGAGTATTGGAATTCTAAACTCATAACTTCTTGTTGTTAGTGATTGATTATCGGTGGCTGGTGCTTCAATCTTTGCTTCTTGTATTTCTGATTTATGGTTTACTTCTAACATCTCGCCTTTCATCTCTTGCTTTTCAGCGCTGACTTCAGACTGAAGATTATCAACTTCAATCCCCACGATCGGTTCTCCCACATTGGCTTTCGATCCCTCTTTTGCATAAACTTTTTTCACTATGCCTGCAATATCACTCGGCACTTCAACAGTAGCTTTATCTGTCTCGATCTCAACGACGATTTGATCAAGTTTGATCTCCTCACCTTCTTTTACATGAATTTTAATTACATCCGCAGAATGAATGCCATCGCCGAGATGTGGTAATTTAAAATCTACTATCATTTTTTTTCCAAAATTATTAATAAAAATGGAACGCAGATCATCATGATCTTTTATGATTAATTATGATATCAATCTTAAGGAATCGTAACCATCATAAAAACCTGCTTATCGACAGGCAGGTCAGCGTTCTATTGTCTTCATGCTTTTGCCGGATTTGGTTTACCGGGATTAATATTCAACTCTTTTTGAGCTTTTTTTAAATCCTCGGGTTTGATCTTCCCTTCCTTCATCAAAGAATAAAGAGTTGCATAAACAATGTGCTTCGCATCCACTTCAAAGAAATCGCGGAGAGATTCACGTCCTTCACTTCTTCCAAATCCAAATGTGCCAAGTGAATGAAGAGGTCTCGGTAGCCATTTGGCAATTCCATCTTCCATTAGCTGGAGATAATCAGACGCAGCAACAAATATTCCTTTTTCTCCTTTAGTAATTTTTGAAATATAAGGAAGTCTCCTTTCTTTATCCGGGTTGAACATATTCCATCTTTCCGTTTCCTGAGCATCGAGATGCAAGTTCTTATAACTTGTTACACTCCATATATCGGTTGCAACTTTGTAATCCTTCTCTAAAATTTCAGCGGCTTTGATAACTTCATTTAATATTGTTCCGCTGCCAAGCAAATGCGCTTTTGTTTTTTGATCTTTTCGTTCACTCGCTCTAAATTTATACATGCCCTTTAAAATTCCATCTTTTGCGCCATCGGGCATTTGCGGCTGAGGATAATTTTCATTCATTATTGTTATATAGTAGAAAACCTTTTCCTGTTTTTCATACATGCGGAAAATTCCATCACGGATAATAACTGCAAGTTCATATGCGAACGCAGGATCGTAAGCAACAAGGTTAGGAACGGGATAAGCGAGAAGATGAGAATTTCCATCTTGATGCTGAAGACCTTCACCGGCAAGAGTTGTTCTTCCGGCTGTAGCACCGAATAAAAATCCTTTGCAGCTCATATCGGCTGCAGCCCAGACAAAATCTCCAACGCGCTGCATTCCAAACATCGAGTAAAACGTAAAGAATGGAATTGTATTAATTCCGTGTGTGGCGTATGAAGTTCCCGCAGCAATAAATGAGGAGATAGAACCTGCTTCTGTTATTCCTTCTTCGAGAATTTGTCCATTCTTGGCTTCTTTGTAATATAGTAAACTATCACGGTCAACCGGTTCATATAACTGACCCGGATGTGAATAAATCCCGACCTGTCTAAATAAAGATTCCATACCAAACGTGCGCGCTTCATCCGGAACGATTGGAACAATTAAAGGTCCAATTTCTTTGTCGCGCAAAAGCTTAGCAAGAATTTTCACATAAACCATCGTTGTTGAAACTTCGCGACCTTCAGTTCCCAAATAAAATTCTTCAAACAATTCTTCTGAAGGAGTTTTAAAAGGAGGGCCATTGAGCATTCGTTTCGGAACATAACCGCCGAGAGCTTTTCTTCTTTCCTGTAAATATCTGATCTCAGGAGAATCATCGGAAGGACGGAAAAATGGGGCACTTGCAATTTCGTCATCGCTTATAGGAATTGAGAAGCGGGATCTAAATTCTTTTAACTCATCTTCATTTAATTTTTTTTGCGAGTGTGTTATGTTCTTCCCTTCGCCCGCTTCTCCTAAACCGTATCCTTTTACTGTCTTTGCAAGAATAACCGTCGGGGCACCTTTGTGCTCAACAGCTTCTTTGAATGCTGCGTACACTTTTTCCGGATCGTGCCCGCCGCGCTTCATTTTTTCAAGCTGTTCATCGGAATATTTTTCAACCAGTTTAAGCAGCTCCGGATATTTACCAAAAAATTGTTCGCGAATATATTTTCCGCCTCTTACAACATGATTTTGCGATTCACCATCAAGAGTTTCTTGCATCCGTTTAACAAGCAGTCCGGTTTTATCTGCTTTGAATAAAGGATCCCAATCGCTTCCCCATATAACTTTTATAACATTCCAGCCTGCGCCACGGAAATTTGCTTCGAGCTCTTGAACAATATTTCCGTTTCCGCGAACGGGACCATCAAGTCGCTGCAAGTTACAGTTGATAACAAAAATTAAATTGTCTAGTTTCTCGCGAGCAGCAAGCGATATAGCGCCAAGCGCTTCGGGCTCATCTGTTTCTCCATCACCAAGGAACGCCCAAACTTTTTGATCGCTTACTTCCTTCAATCCTCGATCTTCCAAATAACGGTTGAATCGCGCTTGATAAATTGCTTGAAGTGGTCCAAGTCCCATTGATACAGTAGGAAATTCCCAAAATTCCGGCATCAACCATGGATGCGGATAAGATGAAAGTCCGCCGCCGGGTTTAAGTTCGCGTCTAAAATTTTCCAATTGTTCTTTTGAAATTCTTCCTTCAAGATAAGCCCGCGCGTAAATGCCGGGCGATGCGTGTCCTTGAAAATAAATTATATCCCCTTTATTATTTTCATCTTTGCCGCGGAAAAAATGATTGAATCCAATTTCGTACAAGGTTGCCGCCGAAGCATATGTTGAAATATGCCCGCCTATTCCTGCTTCTTCTTTGTTAGCTCGAACAACCATTGCCATTGCGTTCCATCGAATCAAACTTTTAATACGGCGTTCAATTTCTCTTCCGCCCGGAAAAGGCGGCTGCTTTTCTTTTGGGATTGTATTTATGTATGGTGTATTTGCAGTGAATGGAAGATCAACACCTGCTTGGTGTGCATAAGTATCAAGATCGTGTAAGAGAGCTCTAACTTTTTCCGGTCCGCCCGATTGCAAAACATACTCTAACGATTCAAGCCATTCTCGAACTTCAACCTCGTCAAGTTCAGCATATCCGTTATTATTCTGTTCGTCCATTATAATTCCTTTGATTCTATTCTAAACTTTATGATGAGAAGAAAAACTCTGTTGTTCCAAAATCTGATACTAATTTAAGAATTCCGTTGATTGAATTCTATTTAAGATAGATAACGAGGTCTTTGATGAGGAAGTTCATTAATTTAAAATTTTTTTAATGGCTCTCCGGTTCGGCATGAACCATCACTTTTACATTTTTGATTTTGCCGCTTATGGCTTGTTCAACCATGTGAGATATTTCGTGAGCCTGTTGGATGGTCATGCTTTTATCAACGTGAATATTTAAATCCACAAATTTGTTTGGTCCTGACTCGCGAACTTTTATATCGTGGAATTGTTTTACTTCGGAAATTTCTTTTACGATTGCTTCTACTCTTTCATGCAATCCTTGTGGGGCTCTATCAACAAGAGCATCAAATGATCTTTTACCAAGACGATAACTCACACTTAATACAATCATCGCAACAATTAAAGCTGCAATCGGATCTGCGTAATGGAAATTAAATGCTGCGCCGATCAAACCAATCAAAACTACGGAAGAACTCCAAATATCAGTTGAGAAATGCAACGCATCGGCTTCGAGTGCTTGACTGTCATGTTTCTTTGCCACTCTATAAAGCGCACGCGAGCGTGAAAAATCAATTACAATCGAACTGACAATAACTATAAAACTCCAGACAGTTACTTCTATTTTAACTTCATGAGTAACTAATCTTCTCACAGCTTCATATATAATCCAGATACAGGTAATTACTAGCAACAATGTTTCTATTAGCGCAGAATAGTTTTCAATTTTTCCATGACCAAAGTTATGATCTTCATCCGGCGGAGTATCGGAAAATTTTACGGCAAAAAATGTTATAACTGCCGCTACTAGATCCAAAGCTGAATGTAATGCTTCGGATAGTATACCAAGACTTCCGGTGAGAAATCCGATAATGAGTTTGAATCCGGTAAGAAAGACGGCTGCAATGACAGATGTCAGTGTGATCGATTTTTTCTCTTTGGATGCAGTCTCAGAAAAAGCCAACTCATTTCTCCATAATTGTAAGGAATACTTTGGTAATTTAACGATTTTCCCAACAATACCGTCAAATATTGATTAAGTTCACATATTCAAAAAAATATTTGAAATAAGATAAAATTCAGCTTATTATAAATAAGTAATTATTGAAAAATATGTTCTCAAACTCGATAAATACGAACTCCCCTTATCTAGCAAATCCGAATATTCTTGCAGATGCGAACGGCATCAGGAAGAATAATACGGTAAAATTTGATCTGGATAAAAAAACATTTTTTGAATCCACAATTCAAGATGTTAAAAATAGAATCGTTTCTGAAAAGCTCGAAGAGAATCAATCAATTCAAGATTATAATCTACGCCTACAGCAAAATACTCCTGCCGCCAAATTGCTTAATACAATTAAAGCATTTAACGAAACCGATAAAAATGAGAAGATCTATTACAAAAAGAATTCTGAGGACTTCATTGAGTTAACTGAAACTGACGATTACGAAAAAGTTAGAAATTCATCTGCCGGTGAAGGATATTATATTGTGATCAATGATCGAAAGACCGACTCGAATAAAAAGAGTAAATTAATAAATTCTCTTGACCGATGGCGGGAAAGAATTAATAGTACTTATCATCTTGGGAGCCATAAGCAGCTGGGCACACTTGTAAATCTTGTTGTCTAATCTTTGTAGAAACCATTCTTCTTGTAAAGTTTAGCACCGTAAATTCGTTCGTCTCCAATTTGATTCACTATAAAATGCTTTTCCGGTTTTCCATTTACTTCCAGAATTTCATAACCAATTATTCCATGCTTGATAAGATCGGACAGCATCTTTAAAAATTCTTTTTTCTCGGCATCATTTAAATCCGAGACATCTAATCTATCTGGTCTTCCCAAATTTAAAAATTTATCTATCCGGTCGTAAACTTTAGCAGTATTTGAAATCTCAATCGAATCTTTTGACTGAGAATTCGTATTCGTTTTTTTTACATTCTTGAAGTCTTCATCAAAAAAGTTTTGTAACAATTTTAGATTATCAACGGGCTTCATAAAAAATTTCTTTTCCTAGATTATCGAAACATATCGGAAAAGTTTGAATGTAACTTTGTGCGGAGAATTATACATTTCAGAGTCCCGGTTATTAAAAAACCGAAATTTTCAAATCAATACTCTTGCGGCAATGCTTTCATTTGAGCATATGTGAATACCAAACCATCTTTGGAATTAACAATAAGGAATCTTCAAACTGCCGCTAAATTTTTTCTACAACCACAGCGGTACCATAACACAAAACTTCCGTAACGCCCCCTATAACTTCCGTTGCATCGTAACGTACACCAAGAAGAGCATTCGCACCGATTGCCTGACCGTGCTGAACCATTAATTCGAAAGCATCCGAGCGTGTTTTTTCGCAGAGTTCTGTAAAGAGCGTTATGTTTCCGCCAAATATTGTTTGCAAACCTGCGCCTATTGTTCCAATTACAGAACGTGAGCGGACAACAATTCCTTTCACAACGCCAAGATGCTTTACAACTTTGTAACCGTCAAGTGTGAATGTTGTGGTGATTAATGAATGATTCATGTTAAACTCCCGATTTATTTTTTACTTAAGAGATTTTTTATTTTTTGAATTGTGAGCGGTGCAGAACCTTCATAATGATTATGCACGTTCAAATAAACATCCACGTTACGTTCCAGAAGTTCGGCAACCATTATAATAACTTGCTCAAGCTCTTCATCTTTTGGATCGAGAACTTTATTCCATTCTCCGCCTGAGCGGTTTTCAATTCCGTGGCGATCCGATCCGTGTAACCGAATGACCGTATAATCTTTTATGTAATCTTTGTACTGCTTGTAAATATCAAATATCGGCGGCATGTAATATCCTTGCAAAAAAACATGTCCAAGTTTATGTTCTCTTATAAAATGAAAATAGTCTTCGTTCAGATAGCCGGGATTTCTGATCTCGATCGAAAATTCAAATCCTTCCGGCAATTGCTTAACAAACTCGCGCATTAAACCTTGAAATTCGAACTGAGATTTCATTTTATCTTTGTTCAAGTACTCGAACTGAAATATCAACGGTCCAAGATTGTCTCTCATCGGTTTGATGATATTTATAAATTCGGAAAGCAGATCATGCGAGAGAAAGTGGGAATTAGGAATTAGAGTATCGGATTTTTCCGGTTTGTAAAGGTGAGTTAATGAAACACTGTTTGGTATTTTGACTGTAAATTTAAAATCATTGGGCACGGAAATTCTGTATGCTTTAACAACATCTTGTTTGGGAAGTGTTACCTTATTAATTCCGTGCAAAGACCAAAACCACTGGTCAATTTCAACTGTGTTGAAATGTTTGGAGTATTCTTTTAGATAGTTGATCTTCGGTTCGTGTGAATAAACTATTCCGCGCCATGAGTCATATTTCCAACTGCATGTTCCAATTTTTAACCGGGACATTTTTTCATTCTTAGTTTGTTTTATGAATCACCAGCTAATGCAATCCGAAAAAACTACTTTAAAAACATTAAAAAGTCGGCACACGATTTCAAAATTAGTAATTGCTGTTTTGCAGCCACTTCTTAAGTGTATTTTTTTGAATTATCTCCAATGATGCGCCCGGGTGCAAATAAATATAATTACCCGGAGGCATTTCATCTGCAGTTAACTCTTCCCAAATCTTCTTTTTTAGTTCTTCTCTTTTCTCGCTAAAAAGAGTTCCCCATTCGGAAAAATTTAAAAGTTTCCTTCCCTCGTTCACATCATCTACAATCATCCATGAAATTGGCGCAACTTTACTATACCATGCCCACCTGGTTTGATTTGAATGACAATCATAACAAGATGTTCTAAAAATATTTTTTATTTCCATTGGAGCTTCAAGATCTGCTTTTACAGGAGGATTAGTACGGTCAACTTCTATATATTGAATTCCAATGAAAGCAAGTATGGGTATTACAAATATTATTCTGAATAACATTCTTCTCATATATCTTTCCTGATTTACTTTCTCTAATATAAAAAAGAATAGTTGGAAATAAATTGAGGGTGGTTCTAAAAACTTCAATATTTTCTGCGAACTCTGCGTATTCTTTGCGCCTGCCTACCGAGTCTGTTGCACAACTCGAATATGTCAGAATGACAAGTTCTGCAACACGCTCGGTAGACAAGTTTGCACGGTAATGACAATTGAATATTTCAGTAGTCTCTATTATTTCATTATTGATTACAAATCTGCAATGCAGTTCTAAATGCAAGTTTTGTTATTGCTTCAAAAAGATTTGGATTAAGCGTCTCGGGCTTATCCGATAACATATGCAAATGTTTGTAACTGTTAGTCGTAACAAAGTATAGGGTATCTCTAAAAACTATTATGTAAAAAATAGGACACAGATTTACCCCGTGGAATAAATTAAGAATCAAATTGTTTCAAAAACACAAATGCTATTCCACGGGGTAAACGGATTTTCGCAGATTAGCTTTTGAAGTTATTAGAGATACCCTTTACCTATTGTGTGTTCAATTCGCCTTCCGTCTTTAATAACAGCAAAATGTTCCGGCGGAAGAATCTCGTTGTATTCAACTTTCAGTTTTTGAAAATAATTTTTACCATTGGCTGATTTCAGATCTATTTTTTTTAATTCACCGGAGATAAAATTTGCGGCTTTAGTGTAACCGAAATTTCCCGGAAGCCGCCCGGCAAGTTCTTTGCTTGCCAAAAATTTCACCGTTTTCATCAATTCATTTTTTGTGATTGTTGAAGCGGCACCATCTTTTGTCTGAGAGTTGGTCGTAAACGAAGAGATAACAATTAGTGAAAAAATGCAAATAAACGAGAGTCGAAGAAGAAGCATTACCGTACTCCGGAATTAATTGTGAAAGATTTTCGGTAGAAAATATAGAGAAATAGTTTTTGATGAAAGAAAAATTTCTCATGTCTGTATTCATGATCTTAATCATTTTCATGCTCATGCTCTTGATCTTGCTCTTATTCTTTCACATAGATTATGATCAAGAATATGATTATGACCACAATGAAGGTTAAAAAATGGAAAAATTTTTAAGCAAGTTGTTTTAACGCTTCTTCCAAATCTGTTGTTGGCATATTGCATGAAAGGTTTTTACATACATAAATGGCTGGTTGAGAGTTAATGGTTGAGTATCCTTTAAGATGATCGAATGAAAGACGATGATTAGTATCTTCTTCATCAACAAGAACGACAACTTTATTTGGAATGAACGGTTGAGAGAGCTGTGTCAATATTTTTTTTGTATTCTCATTCTGAAATTTAGCTGCAATGATAACTTCATAACTTGGACCGTAAGCAAAATCAAAAGAGCAGAGGAGTTGTGTGAATGCCTGCGGATTTTTGGAGAGCATTAATGAAACAGAGGCAAATATTTTATCGGCAAAGTCCTCATATTTAAAATCTGTTGTAATTCTTGCAAGACGCAATAGATTATTGGCGAACACAGAATTTGCCGAAGGGATTGCACCGTCATAATATTCTTTTGTCCGGACGATCATCTCTTCGCCATAATCGGGTGTGAAGAAAAAACCGCCGTTAATTTTATCCCAAAAATGTTGTAGAGATAATTCGGTTAATTGAATTGCTTTCTCGATATAATCCGATTTGAAAGTTGATTCGTATAATTCAAGAAGAGCCCATATAATAAATGCGTAATCATCAAGATTGGCAGTTAAACTTGATTCGCCATTTCTATATCTGTGTAATAACTTACCTTCTGATGTTGTTAGATGTTTATTTATGAAATCAATTGCACGCTCTGTGGCATTGATATATTTTGAATTGTCAAATACCCGTCCGGCTTTTGCAAGCGCCGCAATCATTAGCCCGTTCCAATCTGAAAGAATCTTGTCATCTTTGTAAGGATGAATTCTTTTTTCGCGGTATTCAAAAAGTTTAATCCGAATTTTCTCTAAACGATTTTCATCAAATAAATTTGTATTGATTGAACCGGCACAATGTAAAATGTTTGCATCCGTATTTTGTTGCGTTGATTCTTCTTTGAAATTTCCACCTTCGCTAGTGTTAAATACTCTTAAAGCAAAATCAGCATCATCTTTTCCAAGAAGATCAATTAATTCTTTTTGAGTCCAGATATAAAATTTCCCTTCAACACCTTCACTATCGGCATCTTCGGCTGAATAAAATCCTCCATCGGGTGAAGTCATATCACGTAAAACGTAAGATACAATTTCATCTACAGTTTTTTTAAATTTACTAATATCGGTAGCTTGGTATGCCTCGGTAAAAGCAATAATTAGAAGTGCCTGGTCGTACAACATTTTTTCGAAATGTGGTACAAGCCATTTAGCATCAGTTGAATATCTGTGAAAGCCAAAACCAACTTGATCAAAAATTCCGCCCCGTCTCATCTCAATTAAGGTTTTGGTTACTATCTCAAGTGCTTGTTGAGTTCCCGTTCTTTTCCAATAGCGGAGAAGAAATATCAAGTTGTGAGGTGAAGGAAATTTTGGCGCTGTTCCGAAACCGCCATATATTGCATCAAATCGTTTTTCAAAATTCCGGTATGCGTCATCAAAAATCTCTGCACTTAATTGTTCAGGTGAATTGGATGAGTATGATTCCTTAAGATAATTTGTAATTTCTTCAGCGCTTTCCTCAATATCTTTCCGTTTTGTTCTCCATACTTCATCAATTTTCAGAATTAAATCTTTAAATCCGATTCTTCCGTACTTGCTCTCTTTGGGAAAATATGTCCCCGAGAAGAATGGTTTTTTATCCGGCGTCATTATAATAGATAAAGGCCAGCCGCCGCTGCCGTTCATCATTTGACAGACCATCATGTAAATGTTATCAACATCAGGCCGTTCTTCGCGGTCAACTTTTATTGAAACAAAAGCTTGATTCATTAGACGCGCAGTTTCTTCTTCTTCAAATGATTCATGTTCCATAACATGGCACCAATGACAGGTTGAATATCCGATCGAAAGAAAGATCGGTTTATCTTCACGTTGTGCTTTTTCAAATGCTTCACTGTTCCAAGGATACCAATCAACCGGGTTATGCGCGTGCTGTAAAAGGTAAGGACTTTTTTCGTTGATAAGTCGGTTAGGATTTCGATGCTTTAATGGCATTCTATTATTCTTTCTAATCTAAAACCAGTCCGAGCTTATGTTAGTTCATAATATTCAGAAGAAAAATTAATCAAGGGTGGTTCTAAAAACTATCTTTTTTAAAAATTTCACGCCGAGAACGCAAAGAATACGCAAAGAGCGAAAAGATTTTGCAAAATACGCGAAGAATTTTGAAGTTTTTAGAGATACCCTTAAGATTGCCGGTTTCTTCCTCTCGTCAGCATTCCAACAACAAGTGCAAAAACAGTCGAGCCGATAATTGACCAGACAAATGGGAATTCTCTTCCTTGAACGCGTATTGTATAGAACATCGGCAAATCCAATTCTTTGGCAATCAGTGGACCAAGCCAAGCACCGATAAATCCGATAAGAATAGAAACAAAACATCCGCCGAGCGAATAACCCGCAATGCTCTGACCGATTGCGCCGCAGATTGCAGCAATAACTAATAGTAAAAGAAATCCTCCAAGTGTCATATGGTTAACCTATTTTGTTTATGCGAAATTAAACTAAACAAAATTAGCGCGAGAAGAAAGATGGTTTAAATAGGGAAGTTATTCGGAATTTGTTTTGAAAAAATCGTGAAAAAGTTTATGCTGGCGACATCATCAATAAACGAATAGGCAATGATTAAGTTGTTAAGCACGCGGGCAATAATTACCTCAGCTGTAACATCATTGTGGATAACTTCAATTATGGAATCTATTGGATAATCCATGACTTCATTTATATCACTCTCATAGATAATTTTTCCTTTGTTAAAACAATCAATTCATTGACAACATTGGCGGAAAGATTTTTCAAGTCTCTTTCCAGAGCAAAGCCGTAACCGTTCAATTGCTTAATAATTTCTGAGCGTACTTCTTCGCTCCCGTCATCAACAAGGTCAATCGAGTAATGTAATTTATTCTCAGAAGTCATTTATTTTTTGCTCTTTCTAATAACCAAAATAGTATTATTTTTGGTGTGAATATTGATATGTATCTAAAAAACGTTAAGGACGGTTCTAAAAATTATCGTATGTAAATATTTAACGCAGAGAACACAAAGAAAACGCAATAGTCCGCAGAGGATATTGATATTTTTAGAACCGCCCTTAATAATTTTCCAAATCAATAGAGGTTGAAATGAAAAAACTGTTTTTGTTCGGCTTGCTGGTATTTGTGTCTTCTATGAATAGTATGAATGCTCAAACTATAAAAGAAAAAAGTGAAGCCCCTAAGTTCGATCCATCTAAAAATCCTTTTGAAGATTTAAAGATTGCTATCGAAGAAGCGCAAAAGACGAATAAGAGAATTTTACTCGATGTAGGAGGAGAATGGTGTATATGGTGCCACCGTTTGGACGGATTTTTTGAAGCAAATCCGGATCTCAAAAATTATTTGCACGACAACTTCGTTGTATTAAAAGTAAACTGGAGTCCGGAGAATAAAAACGAAAAATTTCTTGCTCAGTATCCAAAAGTTGCCGGCTATCCTCACATTTTTATTTTGGAGAAAGACGGTAAATTCTTATTCTCTGAAAATACCGGTAAATTAGAAAAAGAAAAGTCTTATGATAAAGAAAAAATCATGACATTCTTAAAAGAGTGGACATCAAAGAAAGAGAAATCGTAAATGGCTTATACTTAAATTCCCCGTAAAATTTTTGCGGGGAGTTTAAGTAACGCACCCAGCAAATCAAATACGCCATCCACAGCAATGCCAACCATTCTAAACGGAAGCAGAAATAGCCATACTATCGGATAAAGTACCAAAACAAATATTGCTAAAGGTGCACAGAAGAAGAGCAATACCAACCATAAAATAATTTTCATTTCATTCCTCCTACTTTCGGTAGACAAATTTCAGAGCAGACCAATTTTCATCAATTGAACAAACTTTAGTATCAACAAGACCTTTCATCAAACCAATCTTACGCACCACATTGTTATCCAAGTCGGAGATATGATTAGAATTTCTCTTTTGCCATGAAACCCAGAACGCGCCGTTTTCTTTTAGATAATTTTTCAGAGTGGGAAATTCAACCATCAATTCCTTCTTAGATCGAGTGAAAAGATGAATTAAATCAACCGGCTCTTTAAGAATTTTATGTAAATGAATCTTATCATAAATTCCGTTGAAAGAATCTATGAAATTATCGGGCTCATTTATAAGTTTGATTTGGTATCCTTCTTTTATCCCGAGTTTCTTGTGAAGCGGAATTTCATTTGCAATATTCATTTGATTTTTCCTTTCGCATCTTTAGACGAAACAAACATCCAAATGGTTAATTGGAGAAAGATTTTTATATAAAAAAGAGAATTCAAAAAAGTAGTAGAATGAAAGGACTGTCTGGGCTATGTCTTAATGCCTGTTGTTGAGCTTCTTTGCTTCTCTCAACATTCCACTTAAAAAGTCAACTCCAAATTTATTAATGTCGCAAAGATTCAATTCGTTTAACCAGTGCCCGGTTCCGCATCCGACTTCAAGAAAATTTTTAGATTTAGTTTCGGAGATAATATTAAGTAGCGCTTCGCTGACCCAATGCAATGGATTTATTTTATAACGTAAATTATAGTTTGAAGAGAGTTCGTTATAATCGGTTTTCATTTTCATATTCAAAAAAAATCCCGCCGATAGGCGGGATGCAAGTAGTGGGACAAGTACCCATATAATTATTTTTAAATGAGCCCTAAGGGCAAAGACAATATAAGATAATCAGAAATTAAAAAAAATATTACCAGCGTTTTCCGCCGCCGCTACTACCACCACGGTTTCCACCGCCACGGTTTCCGCCACCACCGCCGCCACGTCTGGTATCTGTTTTCGGACGGGCTTCGTTGACAACAATTTTTTTGCCTTTAACTTCTTTAGTATTAAGCTCTTCAATTGCCTTTGTGCCTGCGGCTTTGTCATTCATTTCTACAAATGCAAAACCTTTTGATTCGCCGCTAAACATATCGCGTATAATTTTTACGCTTGCTACTGCGCCGAATTCCTTGAAAAGACCTTCTAAATCTTGTTCGGTTGCTTGCTGGGATAAATTACCTACGTAAATGTTCATCACTTACTCCTTTTGTTGTTTTTATTTCCCTGACAAGAAATTAAATAACCGATTTGCGATCCGACTCAAGACGAGTTAATTGAAAAACGTATATGACGGAGGTTAAATTGGATAAGGAGAAAATAAGTTGATGTGAAGATTCTCTTCCATCTAATTTAGAATCGCTAAATAAATTGTTGCTCAGAGTTAAAATTTAAGAACTTAATTCCTTGATGAGCGTGGAATTATTGTTTCGCTTACGTGCTATAAATTATTGCACGCATAATAATTTCAATATTAGTTAAAATCTCTTTTAACAGTCTATTTTGCGGGGCCGACGAGACTCGAACTCGCGACCTCCTGCGTGACAGGCAGGCGTTCTAACCAACTGAACTACGACCCCGTAAAATAACATACCGTTTTTAAAGGCGAACAAAAATAGCAATTAAACTATATCCAAAGCAAGAGTTTATAATTTTTCTGTTCCGAAACTTACACCTACTGCACTTGCAGCTAATACTGCTTGATCTTTCGGTTTAACTAACTTCTGCCGTGCAATTGCATCGACAATGCGGACACTTTTAATCTCTGATCCTTTTAAAGCGACCATCTTTCCAAATTGTTTTTTAACTGCGAGTTGTATAGCATTCGTTCCAAATTTTGTGGCTAATATTCTATCATATGGCGATGGACTTCCGCCTCTTTGTAAATGTCCAAGTACTATGTAACGCGTTTCTAATCCCGTTTTTTCAGATATCATCTTGGCAACATACTCTCCAATTCCTCCAAGTTGGATCGGATCAGTTCTTCTGATGTCTTTTGCCTTTGTAATCAAAGTTCCATTTTTGGCTTTGGCACCTTCTGCAACACAAACAAGACTAAATCTCTTTCCGCTCATATTTCTCCGAAGAACTCTATCATAAACAACATTCCAGTCGAATGGAAGTTCAGGAATTAATATTATATCTGCACCGCCAGACAAACCGCCGTTTAGAGCAATCCATCCCGCATATCTTCCCATTACTTCAATAACCATTACGCGATGATGGGCAGACGCTGTTGTATGAAGACGGTCTAATGCTTCCGAGACAACTGAAATTGCGGAATCGTGTCCAAATGTTTGATCAGTTGCTTCGAGGTCATTGTCAATTGTTTTCGGAACGCCGATAATATTCATTCCCATCTGACTCAACTTATTTGAAATGTGCATCGTTCCATCACCGCCAATCGCAATCATAGCATCAATATTCCATGCAAGGTAATTTCTCATTGCATCTTTTGAACGGTCAACTATTTTTATTTTCCCATTAATTTCTTCCGGCCAATGAAACGGATCTCCTTTATTAGATGAGCCAAGAATAGTTCCGCCGGTTGCTAAAATTCCGGAGACATCTTGATTATATAATTCATGAGCTTTTCCTTCAACTAATCCTTCAAAGCCGTCAAGAATTCCGAGCACAGTTAGTCCCATATCATGCGCGGGTTTTGTAACGCCTCGGATTACCGCGTTAAGACCAGGACAATCGCCACCGCCGGTTAGAATACCAATCCTTTTTACTTTTGATTTAGCCACTTGCTTACCTGTTACTTATTTAATTTGTTGGATTATTTATCTGATCTTAGAACTATTTTATCTTTGCAAAAGTTTTGAAATGCAGTTTTCCAAGTTCATTCAATTTTTCTTCTCCAATTTTTTGAAGTAATTTTTTTGCAAATTTTTCAGTCTCAATTGAAGATCCTTTTGGTAGAACCAACCCTTTTCTGGAATGAGATTCAAACCAATCTACAAAACTGTCTCTTGCAAGAATTGATGCCGCAGCAACTCCAATATACTTTTCGGCTTTTGTTTCTTGTATAAATTCAACATCCGAATGTTTAGATAGAGAAACCACATCCAATTCTTTTTTGCTGAATTTATCAGTGATAACATATTTACATGCTGTATTATCGAGTAAGTTATCAATTGCTTTAGAGTGCGCCCAATTTAAAAGTTTATTCAGGTTATTGAATTGTTTATATAACTCATTGTACTTATGCGGATTAATTCTAACGATTCCAAAATTTTTACCGACAATTTTTTTGATTTCTTTGGCTAAAGGAGTAATCATGTAATCGCTTAAATCTTTGCTGTCACGCACTCCAATTTTTGCAAGTAGTTTTTTTGTCTCTTCATTTACAAACACAGCGGCAACAACGAGCGGTCCAAAAAAATCTCCTTTGCCGCATTCGTCCGACCCAATATATTTTCCCGGTTCCTTTAAGGAAAAGTCACTCAAATTAAGTTTAGGTTCATCAAGTATTAGATTGTTTATTGTTTTATAAAGGTTGGAGTTCAAATCACCTTGAAGAATAGTTTTTATTCCTTTTTTACCAAAGTAAACCTGAACTTTAATTTTTTCTTTTCCGCTATTTGCTGTGAATTCATAGTTATAATCTTTCCTGGATAATTGTGAAATGGAAAATCCTGCCTTTTCACATTGATGTTGTATTAACACGATTTGATTTTTAGCTTTCTCTTCAACAACCATTTGACTATATAAATCCTCGGAAAAACGTTTTATAAAATTAAGAATTTCTTAATGGATAATGTTACAAAAGGTTGAAACAGCCTAGTGAAGAATATGCAAATCAATTTTAACAATAAAGTAAACCAGTATGTGTGGGGCAATTGTTAACCCGATCAGCCGATGAACAATGGATAAATTAACTTCTATTGCATTTAATACATGTACCACGCAATATTAAATCTGTATCTATGATAATATTTTTATTTTTAAAATTACCAATATTATCAATGTTATCAAGAAGCAACTCCATAGATTTTGCGGCTAACTGCTCTGTTGGTTGATTCACACAACTAAGCGGCGGTGATAAGAAATTCTGTACTTGAGAATTTCCGAAGCAGATCAAATCGATATCATCGGGAATTTTCATCCCTACTTCTTTAGCAGCCATATAAATACCAATTGCAACCGGATATGTTACTGCAAGAATTAAATCGGGAAGATTTTTTTTGTGGTATAATTTCATGAAAGAATCGTAACCGCTCTTTTCTCCGAAATCACCTTCCAAAATCCAATCATAATTAATTTCCAATCCGTGATCACTCATCGCTTGTCTGAAACCAAGCATTCTTTCCCGTCCAATATTAATATTTGTATATCCAGCAAAATGAGCAATTTTTTTATACCCGAGTTTAATTGCGTGGTCAATCACTTTATAAGCGCCGCCTCTGTCATCTACTGTAACAGTATTGCAGTTGCTCAAATTTGGTATACGGTCCATAAACACTAACGGTACTTGTCTGCTTGTGGCGGTTTCAAATATTTCGAAATTGTCTGTATCCTGAGAAATTGATATGATTATTCCATCAACTCTCATGGAAAGAAGAGTCTGAATTTGTTTCTTCTGCATTTCAGCATTCTCTTGCGAAACTGTAAGAAAGACTTCGTAATTGTTCATCATTGCATAACTATAAATATGATCTATAAGGGAGCTAAAGAAATGATGAGCAATCTGTGGAAGAACAACGCCAATAGTATTAGATTTTCTTGCCGCTAGATTTCGCGCCATAAAATTTGGAGAATATCCCAATTCACCAGCAGTTTTTTTAATAAGTTCAGTAGTGTTGTGAGAGATATCCGGATGCCCGCGCAGCGCCTTAGAAACGGTGATAATTGAAACACCCAATTTCTGGGCAATGTCGTTTAGTGTTACCTGCTTAGGTTGTATTCTTTTATTCATCTATCAACTTCTTTCCAAATAAACTACTATTTAACATAATGAAATAGACAATTAAGAAACAGTGAAAGAATCTGTAAAAGAATCTTGCATTATAAAGGGTGCCTTATAAATGATATTCCTCTTTTAAAAAATTTGATTTTTAGTTAACAGATTTAGTAAATTAAAGTAGTGATTCAAATAAACCACGTCATTATGAAAATTTTAAGGCGGGTCAATTTTTTTGATCCTTTGTTTTCTATCGTATTGAAACATAAAAATGAAAACACAGTATAAGACTGTACTCAAATTTATTTTTATTATATCATTTTTTAACAATTCATTCATACAATCTCAACAGTTAGCGCTACCTAAGCAAGATTTAGTCATAGTCTCAGAACACAAAATTACGGTTAATGAGTTTGTAGCTCGTTACAGTGATTATCTTTTTTCATCCGGTATAAAAGATAATGTTATTACCCATCGCTCTATTCTTAATAATATGATTGGCGAATATCTGTTACTTGATAATGTAACCTTGTCAATTATAACCAAGATTGGGTTCTTAAATAATCAATCGCATCTTCCTGGAGTATTAAAACATAGAAAAGTTTTTTATTTCAACTAACTAATTTCATCACATGAAATGAACGAGGAAAAATATGACAAAACCAAAACAAGTAAACTTATTGGCAAATTTTTGCAGAAGCATAATGAGCCATTTAAGTTTAACACTTAGTAGAAATCGTATATTATCCGCGGAATTTAAAAGACGAAACAGTTACACAGTATTTAATAAGTCCGTGATTGTTTTTGTGTTTTTGATTATGCAAGCTGGCTCACTCCTTTTCGCTCAGGAGTTGGTGATACGCGGAAAAGTAACAAGTGCAGAAGATGGGACCGAATTATTTGGCGCTACCGTTTTAGAGAAAGGTACTACAAACGGGACTGCTACAGATATTAATGGAGAATTTAGATTAAAAGTAAAATCAGGAGCTGTGTTAGTCATATCTTCTGTGGGTTTTTTAAAAAAAGAAGTAACGGTAACAGATCAAACTTATTTGAATATTGCATTAAGAATTGATGTTGCGCAATTTAAAGAAATGGTAATAGTAGGAATCGGGTACGGAGAAGTTAAAAAAGCCGATGCTACTGGTTCTGTTACAGCTATTTCAGCAAAGGATTTCAGCCAGGGAACAATTACATCCCCGCAGGAATTGCTTATTGGAAAAGCGCCGGGCGTTGTTGTTAATTCGCTTGGCGGTGCTGCAGGCGCAGGAACTAAAATCCGTATTCGCGGCGGTTCGTCCATACAAGGCAATAACGATCCTTTAATAGTGATTGATAACATTCCTTTGGAGAGCTCGGGAATTTCGGGTATGGCTAATCCGCTTTCATCAATTAATCCAAATGATATTGAGTCATTTACAATTCTGAAAGATGCTTCTGCAACAGCTATCTATGGTTCAAGAGCTTCTAATGGTGTTATTATCATAAAAACCAAAAGGGGTTCATTAGCTGGAGAAGCAAAAATGACTCTAAACTATAACGGCAATTTTTCTTTGTCATCTCCTGCCAAATTATTATCTGTCTTTACAGGAGACGAATTCAGGGCATTAATTGCAGATAGGGTCGCTAACTATGGTTTGACTTCCGCAGCACTAAGCAGATTGGGAACGGCAAATACAGATTGGCAAAAAGAAATTTACCAAACTGCGCCTTCAACCGAGCACAATCTAAGTATTAACCACTCTATAAGTTCAATTCCGTACCGTGTTTCATTAGATTATTTATACCAGGGTGGGATTTTAAAATACAATACTATAGATAGAAAAAATGCTACTCTTGCAGTAACACCATCATTATTGGACGGCAGTTTGAATATGGATTTAAATGCCTCGGTTTCATTGATAAATAATAATTTTTCAAATAATGATGCGATTTGGTCTGCTATTGAATTTGACCCGACACAACCAATTAAGAATGGGAACACAAGATATGGTGGCTATACGGCATGGACGGAAATCAGCTCTGGCGATCCACTCAATGGCGCACCAAATAATATTGCGACTCATAATCCTGTCGCTCGTTTAGAATATCGCGATAATACCTCTGATGCAAAGCGATATATTTTGGGTGGTAAATTTGACTATAAAATTCCTTATGTGCCTGATTTGAAAGCAACATTAAATCTTGGCTATGACTACTACAAGACAAATGGAAAAGATATTACAAATACATTGGCTTCCTGGTCATACAGAGAACCGGAATATCAAATCAGAGAGTATACTCAGACAAAGAAGAATAGTTTGTTAGATTTCTATTTAAACTATAAAAAAGAATTAGGTTTTAACAAATTTGATTTAACAGGCGGGTATTCCTACCAACATTTCTATAATGAAGGAGAAAGTTCCAACAGAGCATGGGATCCGAAAGTCCCAGGTGCTAAAACAACACCATATAAAAATGAGTATTTTTTGGTCTCATTTTTTGGCAGATTGAACTATACATTATTAGATAGGTATCTATTAACAGCAACTTTAAGAGACGATGGTTCCTCGAGATTTTCTAAAGAAAACCGTTGGGGTCTGTTTCCGGCAGTTGCGGTAGCCTGGAAATTAACCGAAGAACCTTTCATCGGAAAATCGGAAATGGTTGATGAGCTTAAACTTCGCTTAAGCTGGGGAAAAACCGGACAGCAAGATGTAGGAGGTAACTACTATCCATATATTCCAACTTACACACAAAGCACGGCTGGCGCTTATTATCAGTTTGGAGATACATTCTATCCTACACTACGCCCTGATGCATATGATGCAAATTTAAAATGGGAAACCGTAACTTCCTTAAATGCTGGATTAGATTTTACATTACTAAATAAAAGAGTATCTGGTTCTATTGAAATGTACAAGAATACTTCTGATGATTTATTAAATAGTGTGCCTATTCCAGTTGGTAGTAACTTTTCTAACTATTTACTTACAAATGTAGGTTCAATGGTAAATAAAGGTGTAGAAGTTGGTTTGAACGTTACCCCGATTATAGAGAAGGATCTATCGTGGGAATTTGGAGCAAATTTGACATATAATAAAAACGAGATAACCAAATTAACTTTAATTGATGATCCCGCATATGCCGGAGTCAATACAGGCGGTATATCAGGCGGTGTTGGAAATACAGTACAAAAATTTGCTATTGGATATCCAGCAAGAGTATTCTTCTTGTTTTCTCAGGTACTTGACGCAAACGGTAAACCTATTGAAGGTTTGTACGTTGATAAAAGCGGTCAAGGAGGTAACGTATCCGGTAATGAGTTAAATAAATATTATTATAAAACACCCAATCCTGATTATTTAGTAGGTATATCTTCTAAAATAAACTATAAAGATTTTGATTTTAGCTTCTCTGGCAGGTTGAGTATAGGCAATTATGTATACAATAACAACGCATCTAACAGAGCCCTATATCAACAAGTTTATAACCAAAGTGGATATTTGTCAAATATCTTAACTGATGTCAAAAAGACAAATTTTATGACAGCGCAGTATTGGTCTAGCGTTTATTTAGAAAACGCATCGTACTTCAGGATGGATTATATTAGCCTTGGTTATAATTTCACATCTTTATTCGGTAATAATCTTAGCGGACGCATCGGATTATCAGTACAAAATGCTTTTATAATCACTAAGTATACCGGATTGGATCCCGAAGTTGATAACGGTATTGATAACAATATATATCCACGACCACGCACCTACATGTTATCAATTAGTCTTAATTACTAATATTTTAGAAGGAAAATGAAAATGAAAAAAATTACATTTTTAATTACAGTAATATTGACTACATTCTTATTTTCATCTTGTGTGAAAGATTTGAATGTAGAACCGATTGATCCAAATGTAAATACATTAAACAATGTATTTAAGGATCAGGCAGCATATAAAAAAGCGCTGGCTAAGATATATGCTAGCTTTGCAATTAGCGGGCAAACAGGTGGCGGAGGTGGAAGCCCTGATATTTCAGGTATTGATGAGAACTTTGGCAATTACATTCGCCAATATTGGGGCTTACAGGAACTTTCTACTGATGAAGCAATTATTGCTTGGGATGATGCCACAATTAAAGACTTTCACTGGCAAACCTGGTCGCCAAATGATGTATTTATTACGGCACTCTACTCAAGAATATTCTATACTATTTCAATCAGCAACGAATTCATTAGAAATGTCAACGAGAAAATTGGATCGGCTTCCGGCACTTTTCTTAGTGATTTGAAGGCGTTTAAGGCAGAAGCCCGTTTCTTACGCGCTCTTTCTTATTGGCACGCAATTGATATGTTTGGGAATGTTCCTTTTGTTACCGAAGCTGATTTACCGGGCGCATTTTTCCCCAAAAGGATTTCTCGTGCCGATCTCTTTAACTATATTGAAAGTGAACTCAAAGCAATTGAGACCGATCTTGTTCCTGCAAGACAAAACGAATACGCAAGAGCAGATAGAGGAGCAGCGTGGTTTTTGCTTGCAAAATTATATTTAAATGCAAAAGTATATATAGGCACAGAAAAATATACTGAAGCGCTCACTTACCTTAACCAAGTAATCGCTGCCGGATATTCACTAGACAGCAATTATGAGAAATTATTCGATGCTAACAATAACACAAGCCCCGAAATTATTTTTCCAATTGCTTTTGATGGACAAAACACTCAGCAATACGGAGGAATGACTTTCGTCCTACACGCTTCAAATGGCGGAGGTATGCCATTAAATGGAATAGACGGCGGATGGGGAGGAATTAGAACCATTAAAGATTTTGTTTCCAAATTTAATATAAGCGAAAGTAATTTTGCTACAACTACTCAATACAAAGGCAGCGACAAAAGAGGTATGTTCTTCTTTGATAATTCTAGCTGGCAATGGGAAATAACTAATGTAGGTACATTCACTCATGGAATTGGTGTAACCAAGTTTAAAAACGTTACTTCAACCGGAGGACCCGCACCAAATGCTCACGCCACTTTTGTTAGTACAGATTTCCCCATGTTCCGTTTGGCTGATGCTTATTTAATGTACGCCGAAGCAGTAGTTAGAGGCGGTTCGGGTGGTAATATGGCAACTGCTCTTGGTTATGTCAATGCTTTAAGACAACGCGCTTACGGTAACAACTCAGGAAATATTAGCACTTCTGATTTAACATTAAATTTCCTCTTGGATGAACGTGGTCGCGAGTTGTATTGGGAAGGTCACAGAAGAACAGATCTAATTCGTTTTGGACAGTTTACCAACGGCTCTTATGTTTGGCAATGGAAAGGAGGGGTTAAAAATGGAATTCAAACTGGTTCTTACAGGGATTTATATCCAATCCCGGTAAACGACCTGAACGCCAATCCGAATTTGATGCAAAATCCTGGCTATTAAAAAAAATTATTTGAGGAAGACAAAAATGAAAAAAACAAAAATAACATTAACTATATTTATAGCAGTGCTTGGGCTTCTGCTTGCCTCTTGCGAAAGAGATATAACAGAACCAACGATTAGTGCTAATCCAACAAAACCAATCCAGACGGATTTTACTTTAACAACGAATTTTGATAAAGCTAATGCCGAAAGTCCTATAACTTTTGCTTGGAGTGCAGCGAATTTTGGTTTTGCTTCATCTACTACGTATACTTTACAATTGTCGTCAAAAAATGATTTTTCAGCAGATGTTGTTAATCTTTTTAGTAATCAGAGTCTAACTGGAACCTCATCAGTAAAGCAGATAAATAATGTTTTATTGTCGTGGGGTAAAGCAGCCGGAACAGAGACTACTCTTTATTATAGAGTAGCAGCATCAGTTTCAGCTTCAAATGTGGTTTATTCAGAAGTTAAAACAAAAAAACTAACTCCGTTCAAACTAACGCTTGATCCAGATCAGTATACTATTATCTATGTCCCAGGGGCTTATCAAGGCTGGTCACCAGGTGCAGATAACGGAAGATTATATTCTTATAATGCCGATTCCAAATATGAAGGCATTGTGCGTATTAAAGATGGTACTAATGCTACAAGTGAATTCAAAATTACCAGTGCACCAGATTGGAGTCATACAAACTGGGGAGGTACTTTAACAAAAACCGGCAATAATTATTCCGGCACTCTTGACGCGTCTGGCGGCAATCTATCAGTTGCAGCAGGTGTTTATGCGATTACTGTTAATACATCAACATTAGCAATAACGCTTACTAAGACTGATGATTGGGGAATTATTGGTTCTGCAACAGCAGACGGTTGGAATTCTGATATGGATATGTTTTATGATGGTAAGTATAAGGTATGGCAAATAACTGCTAATTTCAGTGCCGGCGAAATTAAATTCCGTGCTAACGATAGCTGGGATGTAAACTTAGGCGATAATGGAGCCGATGGATCACTTGAACAAGGTGGAGCTAATATTGCACTGGCAACTGCAGGCAAATATACAATTAAATTAGATGTTGAGAATAAAACTTATTCCGTTAAGAAAAACTAAATAATAACTCACATTACGCAAGGTGTCATTCTGAACGGAACGAAGTGGAGTGAAGAATCTAATAATCGAACAAAAAAGAAGTTTTTAGATTCTTCCCCCGATAAATCGGGGTCAGAATGACAAATAATAATGTCTGTGCGTAACGTGAGATAATAATTAATTAAAAAAGGCTGCCTCAAAAGGGCAGCTTTTTTTATAACTACAAAAGTAGTTGATCAAATTCTCGCCTTTCGACCTAGTGTCTCGTCATATTTGTAATGTCGTATATATTTAATAAGTTTACTCCATCAAAAAAAAACATTGATGGAGTTTTAATGAAAAAGTATAAAGTTACTTTAATCA
>JAJYXU010000154.1 GCA_021801605.1 Bacteroidota bacterium | reverse complement strand
GCTATTCACATCAAAGATTAGGAAATATTCTTCGATTGCTCTTTTCATCAATTACTCTTCATTTAGATCGTCTGGTGAATAATGAAATATACCTTGAACATTTTTGAAAACTGAATCGGCAGATACAATTGAAGTAACACGCAGCCTTGTTGCAATTGCTAAAAACAAAGCATCATTAGTCAACAATCCGTATTGGCGCTGTAAGGTCAATGCGGTAATAAAATCTTCACGTTGCAATGGTTCTAATTGAAGACCAATAGCAAGTAAATCGCGTATTAACGATTCATACCGGTTAAGCGACTTCACTCTTTGAGGATTTTTACTTAACTGCTTTGCCGGATTCGGGCCTTTTAATAATCCTTTATCTTTAGCTTCGGCAAGCATAAGAACATGCATTACTTCTGCCAATATATGTGCTGGAAGAATCCCATATACTTCATTGTTGGCACAACGCTCTAAAAGCTTAACGCATTGAGTTGATGCTCTTTGATTAGCATAAATAAAAATGTTAGCATCGATTATAACCGGCTGTTCAGATGGAATTATTAATAGGTTCATAATTCGTAAATATCCTCACTTAATAAAGCGTTAAGTTCTCTCGTATTTAAATTGAATGGTTTTGAACAGAAGCGGTTAACGGCAGACCGACGCAATTCAGATTTTGTCGAGCTCGTGTCATTGTATTTAATTAGTGCCTCTTGGATGATGTCACTGATTGTTCTGCCTTCTTTTGCAGAGCGCTCTTTGATCTTACGTAGAATATCACGGTCTAACATGGTTCCTATTTTCTCTTTATTTTCAGTGAGTTTTGTTTTTATTGGCATGTTATTGCTCCTTTCAATTATATTTTCTTCAATACTAATAATGATGTAATTAACTTTCCTATAATATACATTATCAGAAGTCTGTCTCCCAAAAGGTGGCTAAGGAATGAAAACCGCCTTTGTTTTAAGTTATGTTTGACTAACTGGTGGTTATTTAATCAACAGCATTTTCTTCGTAATAGAATTACTTCCCGTTGTGAGATTATAGAAGTAAACACCGCTTGGTAAACTGCTAGCATTGAACTCTACTTCATATTTGTCTGCTTCATAAATACCATCAGCTAGAATTTGAATTTCTCTTCCAAGCACGTCAAACACTTTTAACTTTATCTGGCTCTTTTGTGGAAGTGAGAAACTAATTTTAGTTGTTGGGTTAAACGGATTGGGATAATTCGGAAATAATTGATAGGTATAATTTTTTTTTATTGCTTGGTCTTCAAATATATTAACAGTAAGTGGTTGTATATTTATTCTAAAAAGTAAAACGACAGAAGTATTCATATTTTGTATGGGGAAAGTAACTAGTACGGAATCGGATAAAGAAGTAAGCGTAATAGGGATGTTGTAGTTACCTGTGGTATCATAACGGGTTACACTGACATTGCTGATAGTGCCCCATCCGTTATTAACTAGTTTGACTTGAGAAATTGTTTGAGTTGTAGTACCCAGAATTGACAGAACACCTTTTGTTGCGGAGTCATTAAGAAAACCATGCCATTCCATATTTGTAAAATTTATAAATGTCGTATGAAGTGGATTGGCATAACTTAATTTTGTGTCTCCAAGAAAATTATACAATTCGGAATTGAAATTGTCCACCCTCGTGTTGGCAGGACCATAATCCCAGCCCCAGTAATTAGTACGGGCAACTTTTGATGTATAGCTGCTGTCAATTGCCCACTTTAGATATCTGAATGTGGCACGGGCACTGTAAGCAGCACCGGCTCCTGAATTAGCTTTATTAATACCAACTTCTTCCGTGGACCAAACTCCTTTTACTCTACCAGTTCCAATCCATTTTGCATATCCATTTAGTTTATTTTGCCAAATATTCATTGCACTATTACCCATCATGTAATGAATAGTGATGATGTGAATTAATTCATAGACTTTTTTGCCGGCCAATGAATGAGCATAAGTTCCTGTTATAGTATAATTAAGAAGCGAATCGAGAAAACGTTGGGCAGCGGTATTACCAGCATTTGTTATGGAGCCGAGGCAAATATTTATCTTTCCTTTCGCACCAAAATTAAATACACTTGAAGAATCAATTGCTTCAATGGTCGGAGCCATATATAGTTCAACGAAAGAAGGAATTATAAAATGGTCATAATCAGAACCACCTGAATATGGCATTCCTTGTGCATAGCGAATTGATGAACTTAAAGCAGCACTGCTAATTTCGTTACCTAATTGGTAAAACAAGCGATTTTCACTATTGGTAAGTTGAGCCAATTTATTGCATTGTTTGTAAACAAGGCTTTTCCAAAATACCGCAGAATCTGCTTTTATCATATTGATAAAAGCAGTTGATTTGACAGTATCTTTGGCTTGCCCTAAACCACCGTCTAATTGCATAATATCAACCGTAGAATTAATTGTTGATAAGGAAGTGAATAGATTACTCAACTTTACGGTATCAACAATTAGGGTTGTGCCGACAGTGTCAATAAGGTCGAATCCTGTACTATGCTGAACAAATTCTCTAACCCAACCGCCCCATGCTGGTGTGTTTCCGTAGTGCCAGCCACAATAGCTTGTCCAATTATTTTTTGTAAATGTTTGAGCATTGGTCTCTTGAAAAGAAAATGCAAGTAATATTGAGCTGATGGTTAGTATAATTTTTGTTTTCATAATCATTGTTTTACTAGTAGGTGATTATAGACCGATTTGACGGGTTCAACTGTTAGAAAGAATATTCCACTTGAAAGATTAGAGATAAAAAAATCGTTTGTGAAATATTCTTGAATTATCATATTCCAACTCAATTTTACTGAAAATTTCGTTTTCAAGGTATTGAAGCGGATTTAACATAATCCCTTTGTTATGAAGTTCTATTAGGAGTAAAAGAGCAAAAATATAATAATGACTTGGACCACATTGAAAAAATGTTCACAGAGTTGCTGCAAGCCACTAACTGTCAATTATATATTATTAAAATACTCATCAGCTTGGTATAAAGTCAAATTCACTTTCCTAAATATACATTATCAGAAGTCTGTCTCCAAAGTCAGACACTTTGCTGCATTGCCGTTAAGCCAAACTGCCTAACGGCAAGGCTCAGCGGCAGGGCGGGGCGGGCAAGACTCCTTCACCAACCAGAGCGACTGCTGGCAATGCCGCCGCATACCCTCAGGGCGAAGCCCTGTCCGCTACAGCCAGTGTTGGGCGGCTGATTGCACCACTGACCATGATTTTCGAGTCAGTGGACAGATTGATGTAATCGCAATCTAACCAGCCCTGGTACACTTTTCTTCGGATATATTTCGCAGAATCATCAAGGTGGCTCAAAGAATGAGCGCGGGAACGCTCTACTCCACTCCCTTTTGCGGCAGCAGGAAGTAGCCGAATCCTATCGCGAAGAACAGGTAGATTACCGCGGCGAACCATCCCAGTAGACCCAACACGCCAGCAATCAGGGCAATCAGTGTGACTACAAAACCGATCGCGTCGTAAACGCACAAACCCAAGATGATCGCCCGTCTGGCTTCTGATTCGGCCGCCTTTCTGGCAAACCAGGTGACCATCAAATTGCCGATGAGCGATGCGCCATATTCCCTGGCTGCGAAGACACCTCCTGGATTCAGCGATGCCCCGAACAGGGAATAAAGGAAGATCGGTGCGAGCAGAATAGGTACTCCAAGGCTCAAGCATACAACAGCCTTAATGATCATTAGCGTTTGGAATTTCATAGCAAGCCTCCTTTCATTTTGTTATTAAATTACCTTTCCTATAATATACATTATCAGAAGTCTGTCTCCTTACAAATACTTTCGTCTATGCGGGATGGAAGTCCTTGGCGAAGGTCTAATCGTTTCGTAAACTTTCCAAATTCCAGTATCTTTCCCGCCTTGACTCCCGTCTGACGTTGAGCAATCTGAGGCAGACGGCGAGGCAGGTCTTAATATATATTGCTGATGATTTGTTTCTCTGTAAGGGAACGCATAAGAATTCTTTTTAGTATCCCAGCAGCGCAGGTACCAATACTCTGTGGTTGAGACATAAATTTCTTTTTTCTTTACATCTTTAACTTTGATGCTAAGAATTCTTTTGGTAGAAGGGTTCATCGGGTTAGTTAAAACCCATCCCCGTTCTACGTGACGGGTTAATACATGCATAATTTCTTTTTTAGCCGGACCAAAAGGACAAAACCAACTATTGAGCAGTTCCTCTTCAATTATTTTTGGCAGTGTTTGATATGCCTCGAATTCTGTATCTACGGCTTCTGTAACAACACGTTCAATATATTCTTTGATATCTTTTTCAGTTAATCCATTATTAGGAGAAATCTCTTTAGAAGTATCACGAACTAAAACTGCGTATTCACCTATATCAGGGTAAGAGTCAGCTTCGTCATAAAAAATATTCTTCAATTCCTTTTTATGAATCATCTGGAAAACAAAATTAATTTTCCTACCTGGGCGCAAGTAAAAGTTTCTTAGTTTATTTTCAATCTCGTACTTAAACTGTGCTTTATTAGAATTTGTTAATGAATTGAATTTAGAATTGGTTTGTGGAATAAATAGTGTGTTAACGCAATCAACAAAAAAAAGCCATTGAAGAGAGTGTGGTTTTGTTACGGCTACTTTGTTGGAAAGCAGAAGGTCTAGTTCGTGATTAATATCTTTCTTTAAGAAAACAATTTCTTTAAGTGAAAGATATTCCATTTTTAAACTCCAATTACAAAGTCCCATTGGAAATTAACAATTTAAGATTATTGATTCAACATTTATTCCACAGCATTTTTACAGTAGAAAAACTTGAGAATAGTAAAAATGTTAAAGTGTTATATAACCGAAATAGAATTGAATAGTGAAACCGCTTACGTTTTAGATATAGCAAAGGCAATGCACATCATGCGGGCACTAAAAAGTAAAGAACTTGGACTAGTTTACTTACAAGGGACAGGAATGAACATATCTGTTAATTTACAACTGAAGTTAGCTGAGCTTGATATTCCGGTTGTGTTTGCACCAACTATTGGAAGCCCTTTGGCAGTTGTAAATACTATACTGTCTTCAAAAGCAATTTTGAGAAAGCTTCAAGTTTTACGAAGAGATGATGAAGATATTATTAATACCGGGCTAGATATGCTGAATGCCAAGGTTGTCAATCAAGCTGCTATATTAAAATATTTTTATAAATACAGAAAAAGAAGAGAATCTTCATTTATGCCGATTAAAAAAGATATTAGCAGCATGGAAGATCTCGCAAAAAAAATAACAGCGATAGATACCCATGATAAGGATGTTCGTGTATTAGCTATGGGATATGAAGGTCATGCAGCATCTATTTACTGGCAAAATATTAAGAAGCTCGTACCAATCGATTTTAATTTTGCAGGTAGAATTACACGGTCAGCAAAAGATATAATAAACCAATGTTTTAACTATGTGTACGGATTGTTATATGGTGAGGTGTGGCGTTCTGTTGTAAAAGCAGGACTCGACCCATACTTCGGTTTTATTCATGGATC
>JAJYXU010000148.1 GCA_021801605.1 Bacteroidota bacterium | reverse complement strand
GTGAGTGTTATAACCAGAAAATTGGATTTTAGAGTATCAACCTGAGCATTTACAGATGTAAAAAATATTAAAGCCAGAAGAATATTGAGAGTAAAATACGATTTCATTTTATCTGTCCCCATTTAATGAATGATCATTTCAGGTCGAAGAAGTTTTCATTTTCAATTCTAATATAGAAATTGGAATGACAAACAAAAACAGTAGCCCGGCTACAATGAATGGAGCGCTTATCCCACAACTTGCTACAATTAATCCGGAAAAAGCAGATCCAACAAGATTACCAATAATTTGAAAACTTGAGCCAATACCAAACACTCCGGCTTTGCGGTCTCTTTCAGTATTATTTGTGAGAAGAGTATAAATAAGCGGCAGAATTAACCCAAGTGAAAATCCCGAAAGAATTAGTAGAACCGATATCATTCCAATAGTTGAAGAAGCCGCTATCAGAATCGAAGAAAGCGATGCAACCAAAACGGTAAAAACGGTGAGAGATTTTATACCAAACCTTTGGTGAAATTTTCCAAACATTGCAGACGCAACTGCGGATGTTCCGCCGTAAACTCCTAATAAAATTCCTGTAAGTGTTGATGTTTGCGCCTGAAGATGAAGTGATTGAATAAAAAGGGAAAAAGTTGGTCGAAGCATAGAAACACTTAATGAATAGATCAATAAAAATAATCCGCACGAAAGAAGGACTCTTTTGCTAAATAGATGCTTCCAATTATTGATGAAAGAGTAGTAGAAATGTTTTTGCTGTCCAAAATTTTCTTCTTCAACAAAAAATAAAACCAAAATTCCCGATAACGCGACAGTTACAGCGATAAGAAAAAATACATCTCTATAACCGAACAAATCCGCAAGAACTCCGCCAATAATTGGACCGACTACATTTCCACTTCCGTTAGCAAATTGTAAAATGCCAAGCGCGTATGCAGTTTTTTCTTTTGGTGTATTCGATGCGGCTAGAGAAACAGCCGCCGGATAAAATCCGCCCATCATTTCTTGAAGCGAAGCGAACAGAAGCAATTGAGTAAGATCTGCTGATATTCCCATTAAAAACTGTGAGACGGCAAAACCAAATACAGCCAGCAATGTCATTAGCTTTCGTCCGAATTTATCGCCGAAACTTCCCCACAAAGGAGTTGTAAAAAATGAAACAATAAACGGCGCCGCAAAAATCCATCCGCTCCAAATTGCGGTTGAGACGATTGATGTTTTTCCAAGATCATGAATAAAAAGGGGAAGAAAAGGGATTAAGCTTCTTGTTCCTGCACGGTAGAAAAATTGGCTTACCGCAAGCGCTAAAAGATTTTTTTGCCAGATTTCAGGTGGTTTCATTATAAAATTTATTATTACCACTTGAAATTAAGTTTTTGATTTCGGCTTTTCAAAGTGTTAATTTTTTTATAGATAATCAAAGTTCTTTTAAAAAGGTCAGTTCACTTGGAAATTAAACTTACATGTGAACTATCAACTGAAAAAAATGATCGAATTTATTCTTAATAATGCCCATATCATTTCGGACGTTCTTCCAACTACAGTTCTTTTGGACTTCATTCGCAAAGAGAAAAAATTAACCGGAACAAAAGAGGGCTGTCGCGAAGGAGATTGCGGTGCGTGCATAGTTCTTATCGGCAGATTAATTAATAACAAAGTTATATACAAATCTGCTAATTCATGTCTTGTCCCGCTTGGCGATATTCATGGTAAACACGTTGTTACTGTGGAAGGTTTTAACCAGGCTGAATTATCACCAATTCAATCTGCTATTGCAGATGAAGGGGGAACACAGTGCGGATTCTGCACACCGGGTTTCGTTGTCTCTATGACCGGATATTTTTTAAGTAATTCATCTCTCAATTCCAGCAGTGCCGTTGAATCTCTTGGTGGAAATATTTGTCGCTGTACCGGGTATGCCGGTATTAAACGCGCGACAGAAATTGGAATACTTACATATGAAAAAAATAAATCTCAGAAAAAAACTCATCTTGAAAATCTCATTGATTTGAAATTTGTACCGGATTACTTTAGCAGTATAAAAGATAAATTAAATCATCTCAATTCCGATATTTTTAGAAAAGTACGCCAATCAGAAACAAAAACGTTAATTGCAGGCGGAACGGATTTATACGTTCAGAAATGGGAAAGTCTGGTTCGTGGTCAGGCAGATTTATTCTCCGGTAAAAAAAATCTTTCAGGGATTTCTATTGAAGGCGATCAAATAAAGATAGGCGCTTATACAACTATTGAAGAGATCAAATCATCAGAGCTGCTTCAAAAATATTTCCATCAGTGGAACTACTATCTAAATCTTTTTGGGTCGTTGCCGATCCGCAACCGTGCAACTGTTGGTGGCAATATTGTAAATGCTTCGCCAATCGGGGATATGACAAATATACTTTTAGCGCTCGATGCAACGGTTCATTTAACAGACGGAACAAAGAAACATCAGATTCTGTTAAGGAATTTTTATACAGGATATAAAACTTTAGAAAAGAAAAAGCATGAGATAGTTGAAGCAATTTCTTTCCCAATTCCTGCAAAGAATTTTTTATTCAACTATGAAAAGGTTTCTAAGCGGACATATCTTGATATTGCAAGCGTGAACTCTTCTATCTATTTGGAAATGAAGAATGGAAAAATTTTCACAATTCGTATATCTGCCGGCGGTGTTGCACCTGTTCCATTCTTTCTAAAGCAGACTTGCACTTATTTACTTAAAAAAGAAATAACAACAGATACAATAATTGAAGCCGGGCAGATTGCTCAACAGGAAATTAATCCCATCAGTGATGCACGCGGTTCGGCGGAATATAAACGTTTATTGTTGCGTCAGCTTTTCTATGCTCATTTTATCAAACTCTTTCCGCAACAGATTGATCTGGAGAAATTGCTTTGAAAAATTATGACTCGATACGGCATACACGCGGTGAATCTCTTTTTGTTGATGATATCGCTTCTCCGGAAGGAACCTTGTTCGGTTATGTATTTTATTCTTCGGTTGCTCACGGAAAAATATTGAATCTGGATTTTAGCAATGCCTGGTACGTAGATGGTATAAAAGGAATTTTTTCCGCAAAAGATATTCCTGGAGAAAATCAAATTGGTGGAATTGTACGTGATGAAAACCTTTTTGCCGAAGATACAGTCCATTTCATTGGTCATCCTATTGCATTAGTAGTTGCCGAAACATTTCTTCAAGCGCATGAGGCAGTAAAGAAAATTAAGTGCGAATTTGAAAAGTTGCCTGCTGTTTTTGACCCGAGGGAAGCAGCTGCTAAAGATCAGTTAATTGTAAAGCCGAGAATTTTTTCACTGGGAAATGTTGACGATGCCTGGAATAGTTGCGATTACGTTTTTGAAGGAAGCGCCGAAAGCGGCGGACAAGAGCATCTTTATCTTGAAACCCAAGCATCTCTGGCGTTTCCAATAGAAGGTGGCGGAATAAAAATTATCTCTTCAACACAAGGGCCAACTACAGTTCAACGTACAGCTGCGCAAGTGCTCGCACTTCCGATGCATAAAATTGAAGTTGATGTCATTCGTCTCGGCGGAGGGTTTGGCGGTAAAGAAGATCAAGCTACTCCTTGGGCTGTGATGGCAGCGCTTGCAGCTTTAAAATTAAATGCACCCGTTAAATTAATTCTGCCGCGTCAAGAGGATATTCGAATAACCGGCAAGCGTCATCCGTATTCTTCGGACTTTAAAATTGGTCTTACAAAAGATGGAAAAATTATTGCTTACGAAGCGACGTATTATCAAAATGCCGGTGCAGCAGCAGATCTTTCTCCTGCAATTTTAGACCGTACACTTTTTCATTGTACAAATTCTTATTTCATTCCCAACGTTAAAGCCACTGCGTTAAGCTGTAGAACAAATCTTACTCCATTCACTGCGTTTAGAGGTTTTGGCGGACCGCAAGGTATGTTTGTAATTGAATCCGCAATCCACAAAGCAGCCCAAAAAATGGGCGTTGATCCTTCGGTGATTCAGAAAAAAAATCTTTTGAATGAAGGGGATGAATTTCCATACGGGCAAAAAACTTTAAACTGTCACATTAAAAAATGTTATGAAGAAGTTGAAACACGTTATAATCCAAAAGAAATTTATCAACGTATTGCCGAGTTCAATGAAAAGAATAAATTGGTTAAGAAAGGAGCGGCAATTATTCCTGTTACTTTTGGAATTTCGTTTACAACAACTTTTCTAAACCAAGCATCGGCTCTTGTTCATCTCTACACTGATGGAAGCGTAAGTGTAAGCAGCGCTGCCATTGAAATGGGGCAGGGCGTTAATGAAAAATTGCGAATGATTGCTGCTAATGAACTTTCGATTAGCATAGAGCGAATTAAAATAGAATCTACAAATACATCCCGTGCTTCAAATACATCTGCAACTGCGGCAAGTAAAGGAACCGATCTGAATGGCTTTGCTGTAATTGATGCTTGTAAGATTTTGATTGAGCGATTGCGGAAAGTTGCGTCTGAAGAACTAAAACAGACTAATCCGGAAAAAATTGAATTCAAAAATGAAATTGTTTTTCACGCCGGAGAAAAAACCGGTTTGACTTTTTCTAAGCTTGTAAAAGCAGCATACTCGAAACGGATCAGTTTAACAGCTCAAGCGCATCATTCAACACCTAATATTTATTTCGATACAAAAGTTAATAAAGGAGAGCCGTTCGCGTATCACACTTATGGAACAGCTATTGTTGAAGTTACTCTCGATTGTCTGCGCGGTATTTACAAAGTTGATTCTGTCAAAGTAGTTCATGATTTCGGCGAGACAATCAATCGCACCATAGATCTTAGTCAAGCAGAAGGTGGAATTGTTCAAGGGATTGGCTGGATGACTTGTGAAGAATTAAAATGGAACAACGAAGGAAAACTTTTAACCGACTCTCTTTCAACTTACAAAGTACCAGACATTTATGCGGTGCCGAAAGAAATTAAAATTCATTTTCTTGAGAATGTTCCAAATCCATTCGGACCGAATAAATCTAAGGCGATTGGCGAGCCGCCGTTTATGTATGGCATAGGTGCTTACTTTGCTTTGGTTAATGCGATGAAAGCTTTCAATCCAAATCTCGATTTAAATTATTCAGCACCGCTTACTCCGGAAAAAGTTTTACTTACTTTGTACAACAAAAGGCAAATAGGAAGAGAATGAGATCGTTCGAATTCGATTATTACCTTGATCAACCTATCTCGCAAAAAATTTTGATATCAGTTAGAACACTTGGCGAGTACAAAGGGAGAGAAGTTTTATTCAGAGAGCAATTTCCGGAAGTGTTGAATACCTTACAACGGGCGGCAATCATTCAAAGTACAGAATCAAGTAATCGTATTGAGGGAATCATTGTACCTGAAAAAAGGATTCGTTCTTTAATTCTACAAAACACCAAACCTCAGAATAGACCTGAAAAAGTTAAAGGATTTAAACAGGAGAACAATGCCATACTTGAAGTCATGCCAGATGGTCGAACCGCAGTAAGATTCAATCCACTATCAGCAAAAGCAACACCGAAAGCA
>JAJYXU010000024.1 GCA_021801605.1 Bacteroidota bacterium | reverse complement strand
CAATCTGCTCATTTGTTTTCTTTGCAGATAGAATATCTGCGCTACTAGTAGAACAGATTTTTAATCTGTTCACCTGCTCAGATAGAAAATCTGAGTTACATAAATATCATCCTGGCGGCCAATTCATTTTGCGCCCGCCAAGGAGATGCATATGAAGATGATAAACATCCTGTCCGGCGTCAGGTCCGCAATTCAAAACCAATCTAAACCCGGTCTCACTTACACCTAAATCTTTAGCGATCTTATTTGCTGCTTCGTACAATGCGCCGAGAAGAGCTGCATGTTTTTTCGGATCAATATCGCGTGTTGTTTCGATCTCTGTTATTTTAGGAATTATAAGAACATGAACCGGAGCTTTCGGATTGATATCATTGAAAGCGAGGACTTCATCATTTTCAAAAACAATTTGAGCCGGAATTTCTTTGTGGATAATCTTGGAAAAAATTGTTTCTCCCATGGCTATTCCTTTTCTATTTCATACTTCTTTAATTTATTGTAGAGATGGCTGCGCTGAATGCCGAGTATGTCAGCCGTCTTGCTTATGTTCCATCCGTTGGCATTTAGTTGTTTAATGATGAATGCTTTTTCCGCTTTCTCCTTAAACTCTTGAAAACTGTTTGAGATATTAAGAAGATCATCTACGTTTGAACCGGAACTTTGCGTGAACATTGATACATCTTTTTCATTTATTTCATTTTTTGAAACCATTATAACAATACGTTCAATAACATTACGAAGCTCGCGCACGTTTCCTTTCCAAGGAAGAGATTGAAGTGTCCGCAACGCCGCATCGGAATATTTTTTTTGAGGGAATTTATTCTTCTCGCAAATGATTTTTGAAAAGTGCTCTATCAATAGAGGGATATCATCTTTCCGCTCTCTTAACGGTGGAACGCGAATCGGGATTACATTCAATCTGTGAAAAAGATCTTCTCGGAAGTTTCCTTTCTTTATCTCTTCTTGAAGATCTTTATTTGTAGCAGAAATAATTCTAACATTAACCTCAATTTTGGAATTACCGCCGACACGTTCGATCTTTCCTTCTTCAATAGCTCGAAGAACTTTTGCTTGCGCTTGAAGACTCATATCACCTATCTCATCAAGAAAAAGATTTCCGCCGTTGGCTTGTTCAAATTTTCCTATATGTTGTTTTACCGCACCGGTAAATGAGCCCTTTTCATGCCCAAACAATTCAGACTCAATCAGTTCATGGTGAATTGCAGCGCAATTAACTTCGATCAAATCTTTATTAGAACGAATGCTTTGATGATGAATCTCTTGTGCAACTAACTCTTTCCCTGTTCCATTTTCTCCGGTGATTAGAACTCTCGCATCTGTCTTGGCAACTCTTGAAATAGTTTCGTGAATGGTCTGAATAACTACACTGTTGCCAATAATTTTTTCAGACCCGGAGAGTTCACTTTTTAATTTCTTGTTTTCTTTTACCAGACTTGATTGTTCAACGGCGTTTCTAACGCTGATTAAAAGTTTGTCGCGGTCAATCGGCTTTTCAAGAAAATCGAATGCGCCGAGTTTAGTGGATTTAACAGCATTCTCAACACTTGCATGAGCAGAGATCATAATCACTTTCATTTCGATCTCTTTTTCATTAAGCCAGGTTAAAACTTCAAAACCGTTTTTGCCCGGCATCTGGATATCGAGAAGAAGAGCGTCGTAGTTTTCAAATTCAACCTTCTGTAAACCTTTGTACGAATCGGTTGTGTAGTCAACAAGATAATCTTCGTATTCAAGAATCATCTTGATGCTTTCACAAATTTCTCTTTCATCGTCAATGACTAATATTGATCTCATGGGTAGATTCTTAAATATAGTAGTTGATAAACTTTTAATGCCTCAGACGGTTTTGCATTTAGATTTTTTTGAACCATCACTGCAAATAACTCGCCCAGATGATTTGCTACCAAATCTCTCCTGTCAAATCCGCTCTGAAGAAAAAATCCTTGTTCAAAATACTCAACAAAGATACCGAGAAATTCAGACAAATTGAAAATACTAACATTGTAACGTAGAAATGCATTTGCAAAAAAATGAGCAAGTTTATCTTTATCACCAAAATTATTATTAGGAGAATCGAAGAATAAATGCTTCGGTGTGTTTTTCACTTTTTCATCGAATACGGATTGGGGAAGGGAGGGAAGTGGAAATTTTATAATTCCAATCAATGGTAACTTTACACTGATATGATTATATGGTATGAAAACAAAAGTTAAACAGAAAAAAGTTTCGGATGCGTCTCCATCAAAAAATGTGATCGCCTTTTCGTAGATGTGGTCAACACATTCTAAATCATTATGGAATTTTGAAAACTGTTCGTATTCGTCGGAATTCAGGTAGTTCGTTAAATAAAATAACCCGCCGTAAAATGATTTATCGTAATTTTTTTGTGCTTGTGAAGAAGAGATCAAGAGCATGAACAAGAGCAAGAATTTTTTAGGATTAGTTTGAAAGTGTTTCAGAAACAAATTTCTTTCTCCAAATGATTTTCTCTCTGTCTATTCAGTGCTCTCGGCGAAATTCTTTTTTGACACAATGTGATACAGAGAAACATTAGTCAATGCTGCTGTAAAATAGGACAACGCTGCAATTAATATAACAACGGCAAAACCAAACTCAACCGCAATTACAACCACAAGAACCGATGCTACAACGCTCGAACATCCGTTAATTCCCCATGCCCAAGCTACCAACGATTTATTCTCGGCAGAAATTATTTTTAGTCCGATCGGGAAAGGCATGCCCATTAAAAATGAAGGGACAGCAATTAAGAGGAATGCAATAGCAACTTTTAAAAAAAGTTCAAAACCAATTGTTGATTGCAAAATCGGAGTTAACAAGAATTTATATAAAACCAATACAGTCAAGATCAATCCGCATATAAATAATAAATTTCTTTTACTCCCTTTAATCCTGGATGAAAGATAGCTTCCAACTCCAGAGCAAATCAACATAGAACTGATAACAGCAGCGGCGGCATAAATAATATTTCCGAAGTATAGAATAAATCTCTGGATGAAGATTATTTCCACGAACATATAACCCAATCCTATTGCGCCAAAATATACAAGAGTTTTTAATTTACCATTGCCTTTCAAATCAGTTTTAAATAAAGGAAGAATAATCAGCACAAAAGCAATAATTATTATTTGTATAAAAGTTATCATAACAAGTAAATAACCGATCTCCAAAAAAGGCGCATTACGTATTCCGTAGATATCTTTTAGATATGACAAACTTTTCCATTTCAGAAATTGAGAAAAGTAAGGTTGATTATCATTTGCCGGTTTAATGTTGAAATCATATTCTTCGTAAAATCTCGAACGATGCGCGGATAAAATTTCATCCACATATTCAAAGAACTTTTCATCTTGCATCGAGTTGTATTTTGTTCTCTCGGATTCCGAAAGATCAGGCAAAATGATTGGATCAAACATTAAGGAATCACAGAACGATCTTATATTCATAATTTCTTCGGAATTGAGTGGAGATTTTTTAACAACAAAAGTAATTGTCCCCCAACTTTTAACAGCAGCAATATGATTTTTGTATCCCGAAATATTTTTTTTAAGCAACACCTCCACAATCGTTGCAAGAACTTTTAGCGGATTTCGAAACGGGTAATCTATCCACGATGAAACACAAATGACCCCTTCGCTATTCAGATGATCGAAGATATCTTCAAAAGAGTCTACCGTTAAGAGATACTGTTCTTGAAGCGCATATAAACCTACACCTCCTCCGAATGAATTAGTATATGGAAGCGTGATCAAATCGTATTTATTTGTGTCTGATTGCAAAAACGTTCTTGAATCAATATTGCGGATTGTAAGATTCTTATGATGATAGAGAGAATCAGAATTTTCAGCGGATTCATTTTTCATTAAAGAAATAATTATACTGTTCTGCTCAACTGCGGTAATACGATTAGCATTGTAACTTATCGCTTGCGCTGTTTCGATTCCGCTTCCGGCATTCAATATTAGAACACTTTCTTTTTCCTTCATTACATAAGGCAGTGCAGCAGCGGTGTAATGCAAAAATTCGTTTTTGTTATTATTAACTTTAACCACAGCGCCAAACCAATCTCCATTTAAAAATATTGCTTTGCTTTGCGGTACTTCTTTTTGATAAGCAAGACTTAAACCTTGCGAAAATCGTAACACCGGGGATGATACAACTTCAATCAATCCGTACGGACTATTTTTTGTGAATACAACTTTAGCATCAATCAGGTTTAGTGTTTTGCTGATACTCTTGAATTCGGATTTTTTTAGTGCGGAAGGATTAATGAAGAAGAAGACCGAGACAGCAATTGAAAGAATAAATATTACAGTGAAAATTCTTTTATAAATTTTCGGGAATAGAATCAAAGCAGATATTATCGGCAGTAAAGAAATCAACGATGAAATTTCTTCCGGCAAAAAGATCGAGTATAAAATAAGAGCTGCAATTCCGCCAAGACCGGAACCGGTAAGATTACTGAAATAAAGCTTGCCTATTTGATCTGTATAAATAATAAAAGATAATCCGATTGATAAAGCTCCAAAGAAAAACGGAAGGAAAAAGATCAAATAAGTAATTATTAGATTTATGAATTGGGAGTAGTCGGCAAATATTAAATATGAATCGAACCTTGCAAAAGGTAATTGAGAAAGAAAAATTGCGCTGCATTGAAGCAATCCCGAAATCAGCATCGAAAAAGGAATTAACCATATGGCATTTGCGATCAATCTATTTTTATATAACGCAATGAAAGAACCGGCGGCGCCAAAACCGAGCAGTGCAACCGAGATAACCATAAAAGCAAAATGATACCACTGAGTTATTGAAAAGATGTGCATCAACAGCAATTGGTATGCTATGATAGAAATGGAAAGAAGAAATATTGAGATGGAGATTCTTTTAATATTTAATCCAAAATAATTCACTTGCCTCTTTTGAAAGGAACAAACATAACCGGCATCAAACTTTTTGTAGTTACTTTACCATCTTTTTTTTCGATCAGCATTAACATTTGTGTTTGAAAAGGAGAACCAACCGGGATGATCATTCTGCCGCCGTCTTTCAACTGCTCTATCAAAGGAGGAGGAATAAATTCTGCAGCGGCAGTAACAATAATCGCGTCAAAAGGCGCATGTTCTTTCCATCCGTAGTAACCATCGGCATTTTTTACATAAACGTTTTTATAGCCAAGTTCCTTCACTCTTTTTGCTGATGAATTACTCAACTCGGTTATGATCTCAATTGTATAAACATCGCTTATAATTTCAGCGAGCACCGCAGCTTGATAACCTGAGCCGGTGCCGATCTCGAGCATTTTAGAATTTTTGTTCGGTCTTATTATTTCCGTCATATAAGCAACTATAAACGGCTGAGAAATAGTTTGACCGTAACCGATCGGCAAGGGTCTGTCATCATAAGCGTCTTCTATTTGATCATGCGGAACAAAAAGATGCCGTTGAACCTTCTTCATTGAGGATAGAGTTGCCTCATCCGCTACACCGCGCATTTCAATTTGAGTGCGAACCATTTCTTCACGTTTCTTTGCATATGGATCATCTTGAAAAAAAGAATTCAAGA
>JAJYXU010000126.1 GCA_021801605.1 Bacteroidota bacterium | reverse complement strand
ATTGTGCAGATGCAGCTTACTGGTATGATCTTAAAACCGGCAACATAATTACTTCATCGTATTATATGACTGCATTACCGCTTTGGGTTAAGGATTTCAATAATCGAAAATTGGTTCTTAAATATTTATCGAAAGGATGGAAGCTATCTCTTCCTGAATCTGATTATCTTATTAGTTTTCCAGACGAATCGAAATATGAAAAGGATGTATTCAAAGAAGGCAAGACTACTTTCCCTCATCATTTCAATCAGCTGAATGAAAATGAAAAATATGATGCATTCGAAACAACTCCTTTCGGAAATAATATTGTTCAAGAATTTGCTAAAGCAGCACTAGTAAATGAGAAGTTAGGTAAAGGTAAAGAAACAGATTTTATTACAATCAGTTTTTCTTCAACTGACCATGTCGGTCATGATTATGGCACGTTTTCTTATGAAACTCAGGATACTTACATAAAACTTGATTCACTAATTGCTGATCTATTATTTACGCTTGATAGGCAAGTTGGTAAAGGGAATTATCTTTTATTTCTTACAGCCGATCATGCAGCATTGGAAACACCCGGTATGTTAAAAGAACGGAGACTTCCAAACGAAGAATTAAATAATAATAAGTTTCTCGACTCATTAAAATCCTTTGCCTTGCGGAATTTCAGCGATGAAAAACTTATTGAAAATCATTCTAACAGACAGATTTATTTTAATCGTAATGTGATTAAAAAGAATAATTTGAATATTCACGAAGTGGAACAACGCTTCACAGATTATTTGAGAGATACTTTCCCAGCAATTACCTCAATAAATAAAAGTGATGATCTCCAGAAACAAATTGCATCGCGTGAATCATCAAATCCAATTCTTAATGGTTTTAATTCAACAGTATCCGGCGATATTACTTATAGTCTTCAACCAGGATATTTACCAAACTTTGTAGATAAAGGAACGACACATTCAACTGCATATTCGTATGATACACATGTTCCGCTTCTTTTTTATGGATGGCATATTCCAAAACAAACAATTAATACACCGGTTTATACAATTGATATTGCACCAACAGTAGCAGATCTACTCAAGATTGCAGAACCAAGCGCTTCGATCGGAATTCCATTGATTAAGTAATTGAAATTCCGCAGAACATGGAAAACATCTGATTTTGTCATTCCGAAATGGCAATTGCTATATTCGCACAAGCTCTTAAAGGATTGGAAATTATTAACGGAAATACTTTTTACTTCTGTATTTCAAAATAGAGTAAGCCGTGATCGGAATAACGTTTAATCCATTCATCCTTTTTTTCTACTGTTGATTCTTTAGGCCAACCTAAAACAGTTACTTCACAACCGGAGTACATTTTGAATTTCAGATTCTCTGAAACAACAACCTGGTCTAAATTAGATGGCGGTGTTTTAGATTTACTTCCATTCCACCAACTGGCGGGCTCATCTTTTTTTAGAATTTTCATCTTGACTTTTTTAGCTTCTTTCTCTGCAAGTTTTTTTATTTCTGTTTCGGCATCTATTGCTTTGCCGTATGGATATTCCATTCCCATCGTATTTAAGTCGCCGAGGAATAGATATTTAGATCCCCATTTACTGCTCGCTTTTTTTTCTAGAACCATTCTAAACTCACAAGCCCGTTTGAACATGTCATCACGTAAACCGAGTCCTAACGGATCCGTTCCGCTTTTTGTATGAAGAAATAACAGAGTATAATTTTGATTTGATATTGTTACCGTCAATAATGCACCCGGTCTTAAGTATTGGTTGCCGGATTTGAATTCCAATTTTTGAGTGAAAAAACTTGTGAAGTTATTTTTAGCTGCTACTAAAATTTCTTGCGTCTGCGGACCTTCTGTGATATGAAAGCTGTAGTTGGGTAAACTCTTGGTTAACGAACTGAATACTTCTTTCCCTTCTACTTCGTAAAGAGCAAAAATATCCGGGTTCACTTTTTTTAACAGAGCAGTTACATCATCAACTCGCTTTTTTACTTCTCCTTTGAAATGTTCGACATTCCACGATAAAACTGAAAATAGCTTTGCCATTTTCAATCCCTTAGTTTGTTTAAGAAATGAATTTATAGAACAAGTAGGGAGCTACACCTACCCAAATAGGAATTAGAATCCACACCCGACCTTTAAATATATTATAGTCGTGCAATATTTTCTTCCACGAATTTTTAAATATGTAATGACCGGCAAGAAATTCAAATGCTTCTGTTAGACAAAACCACATTAATCCAATAAGAAGAGCTTGATTTGAGGATTCGATTTTCCAGTAATTAAAGATAACCCAGAAATAAATTCCGAAAATAATAAAGCCAATTACTGTTGATATTTGATGCGCTAACAGATCGCCCAAAGACTTCTTGTAAACTCCTTCGCGTATTGCACCATTGATAATTGCAATTATTACAAGCGGAAACCAAAGTAAGAAGTATGTGAACATTTTATTTCTTCTATTATAATTCTATTTTTGTCTTAGTCCTAGGACAAACTCGCGGGACTTGACGACCAATGGAAATACCAATCTTTAATTGCCAATTTTAGAACAAAACAGTAAAAATAAAATAATGCTAACGGTATCATTTCAATAGCAAACTTGTAGGAAGCATCAATCTCTAAAAAGAAAAAGCCACAGGTCGGAATAATCACAAACAGAAAGAAAAATATTATCCAGCCGAATCGTCTTTCTTCAAAAAGAATCTTTAGCATAAACGGTGTAAATAAGAACGCAGCTATGATCATCAGAATTATTGCAATGTTCCAGAACCAGCTTAAAAGCATCAACAATAATGTTGATATCTCGTAACCCAGCCATTGTTGAAGTCTTCGAACGTTATAATTTTTTGATATTTCAATCTCCATAAGAGAAGATGCCTTTTCGTGAATTCCTTAAAGTTCAAGAACACTACATTTACTGAATTACTTTTCTTACAAAAAGGATTAATTATTAATATTAATGACCGGAGAATGAAACAAATATTTTCACCAATAACCGATCACTATAACTACTTCACCGCAATACACTCAATCTCAATCAATGCATCTTTAGGCAAGCGAGCAACCTGCACAGTTATTTACTTATCTTGTGTCAACTCTTGATCAGAATCAAAAAAAGATTTTTCGAGCAAACTGTAGATATCTAACTGCTTTGCCCAGTCTTTTAAATAATCCTTATCTAAATTTTTACCCTGGACTTTAATTACGCCTATTATATCCGACCATTGCCGGTCTGAAATTTCCCCACCGGATTTATACCATTCCAATTTATTTAAGATTACATCCTCCGGAGAAGATAAATAGATACTGATCGAATTAGGATCATCATCTAATTTGTCTTTAACTTTTCTCTCAAATGCTTTTTGCGGATAAGGTTGGTCTTTCAAAATGAAAACATCAATTTTCAGCATCGTTTTGAGATGTAATAAGTTAAATGATGATTTTGTTTTGATCGCATCTGCAATCATTTCAGCATCAACAAAGTATTCATCTTTAAGTTTATTAACGAGCGATTGAATGTGAAAGGGGGTAAGATTAGACACTAAATCAACATCAAGTGTGGCTCTCGCAATACCATAAGCTGAACTGGCAACCGAGCCGCTTACATAATATAAAATACCAAATTCATTGAAAGCATTTACAACCGGTTCAAGGGCAGCTATTATCTCATTTTTCTTCATAAGCTGAGTTTAATAAATATTCATTCACTTTATTGCAAAAATCCTCACCGTAATGATATTTAATAAAAAGTAGGTCCAATTCTCGTTTATTCATTTTTGGATTAGCTCTTTCTATTGCTCTTTTTGAAAGATTAATTGTCAGTGAAGTTAGTGATGCGAGTTGAGCTAGTCTTTCTGAAATACTTTTTCCCCTTATAAGACTTATTAGTATCTCTTCGGTTTTCGGATTTGTATCAGATGTTCGTGTTGGCATAAAATATAATTTTTAATACTAAAAATTCTTTTACTTGATTCAACATAATAAAAAGAATGTACTTTATCATGTCTTAAGTATGTAAACTTTCCAGCTTTTACAGCTTCACCGCAATACACTCAATCTCAATCAATACATCTCTTGGTATTCGCGCAGCTTGGACTGTAGAGCGCGCCGGTTTATGAGGACCAAACTCCTCAGCATAGACAGTATTCATCTTTCCGAAGTCGTCTAAATTTTTCATAAACACTGTGCATTTAACAACGTTACTCAATGTTAAATTCTCTGCTTTCAACACGGCTTTAATGTTCTTAAATACCTGTCGTGTCTGCGTTTCAATATCTTCGCCGACAATCTGCATTGTAACCGGATCGAGGGCAATTTGTCCGGAACAGAAAACAAGATTGCCCGTTACAACAGCTTGAGAATAAGGACCAATAGCGGCGGGTGCATCGGAAGTGGAAACAACTTTAATTTGTGCATTCAAAAAAGATGAAAAGAAGAAAAGAAAAAATAAAGGAATGAAAATCTTTTTCATAAAACTCCTTACGAATTTCTGTTTCAATATGGCAATCATTTTGTAATTTATCAATCATTTTTATTGCTTTGAAAGCTAATAGAACACAGATGACGCGGATTCGCCCCGTGGAATAAATTAAGAATCAAATTTTTTTCAAAAACACAAATGCTATTCCACGGGGTAAACGGATCAACACAGATAATTAGGGATAATAAAATGAGATTGGAAAAAAAATACGGCAGGTGGGCATTGATAACCGGTGCATCAAGCGGAATTGGAGAAGGTTTTGCAAAACGGCTTGCATCCGAGAATATGAATTTGATTTTAGTCGCACGCAGGGAAGAGCGTCTAAAAAAACTTTCCGATGAGTTAAAGGAAAAATACAATGTAAGTATTGTTATAGCTCCGGTTGATCTATCCAAAGAGAATTTTATAGAAGACTTAAAAGAATTTGTTGAAGATAGGGAAGTGGGAATGCTGATTAACAATGCAGGATTTGGATCTGCCGGAGAATTTGCAAAATCCGATGTTGAGCAGCAAGCAAATATGATCCGCGTTAACTGTATTGCCCCGACTATATTAACACATTATTTTGTTCAACAAATGAAAGAAAGGAAAAAAGGCGCAATCATTTTTCTTGGAAGTCTTGTAGCTTATCAGCCGACGCCTTTGACAACAACCTACTCTGCAACAAAAGCATTTAATCTTTTTATGGATGAGAGGCTCTGGTATGAATTAAGAGACTATAACATTGATGTTCTTGCGCTCAATCCGAGTGGAACTGATACGGAGTTTCAGCAGAAAGCGAATACTTCTTCCGGTCCCGCGCCAAGAACAGTTGAAGAAGTTGTTAATACTGCGATGAAAAGTTTAGGCAGAAAAATTAGTGTTATAGATGGTTTCTATAACAAACTACTTTCATTCGTTCCAAGAATTGTTACAAGAAAATCTATAGTCAAATTAGCAGGCAGCGTTAGAAAGAAATATTATACGTCTTTATCAATCATAAAATAGAGAGACGGTTAAAAATCTTTTTGAATGGAATTACCTGCAATCTTGAGAAATGTAACGATCAGAATTAAAGAAGCTATACCGATAGGAATCAACGACCAGTAAAATGTACTCAGAGCAAATGTTTGTTTGATCATTATTGATAAAAATAATCCGCTTAACGGTTTGTAAAG
>JAJYXU010000043.1 GCA_021801605.1 Bacteroidota bacterium | reverse complement strand
GTAAATTTTACTTGTGAAAAGGTTGTTTTGAAGAAAATTTAGAGGTCGAGGTATGAATACAAATATATTGTCATTAAATAAAAACTTTATGGCAACGCCATTATCGTGGACTCAAAGCGACCGCGTCTTCGACTTGGTCGTTTGATGTGGTAATCGGGTTTAGCTTTTCAGAACTAATTGTTCTTACAAAGTTGATTGGAAATATAAACTGATTTTAAAACAAAAAGGTAGTTGCCGTAAGCGTCATTGTAGTTCTGGGCGGCGCTTTAGTTGCAATGCTGTTAGGGGCAATTACTTTTGCCAGTGAATATTTGGTTTGAAATTGTTTTGTGCACATTCCCTTAAATACATGTTCATCAAATTCTGATAAGGGATATCAATTTCTGAAGCCAGTTTTTTGAAATATTCAACAGTTTCTTTTTCAATACGAATTGAAATCTGTTTTTTAAGTTTCTTTATATAAGGATTCTTTGTGGAATCACTGAAATCATATTCTTTTTTCATTTTATTTTACCTCGTAATAATATTTGCTTTCAGATTTTGTTGCCTTGCGGGCAGAAATAATTCTAATAATATCGTCATTCTCTTTATAAGTATGGACAACAACTAGGAGTCGGAATTTGTTTGTGAGTCCTAAAATAATAAAGCGTTCTTCTGATATCGAGTGTTCCGGATCTGGTATAAGTCTAGCATTATCATCATAAAATACAGTCTTAGCTTCTTCAAAAGAAATTTTGTGTTTTTTGATATTAGCAAGATTTTTATTTTTATCCCATAGAAAACGCATATAGTAGAAATCGCTAGAATAATTATAATATAATGCAATGAGAAAATATTAAAATAGCCCCTAACTCGCAACAAAGCGACCGCGTCTTCGACTTGGTCATTTGATGTGGTAATTGGGTTTGGTTTTTCAGAATTGGTTTATTGTTAAAAGTTGATTTGCAAAACAAAACTGATTTTAAAACAAAAAAGGTGGTTGCCAAAAGCGTCATTGTAGTTATTGGCGGCGCTTTAGTTGCAATGCCGTTAGCTGGCAGAATTATTATGGTTGATAAGCCATATATAAGTATGTATATTTGGACAGAAAATCTGAGATGAAAATTTGTCGAAAATTACCACGTTTGAATGGGATGGAAATAAAAACAGACTTAATCAAAAGAAGCACAACATCTCATTTGAAGAAGCGCAATATGCTTTCTCAGATTCCAAACGAATTATAGCTAAAGATTTAGAACACAGTGAAATTGAAGAAAGATATTATTGCTTCGGAAAAATTGCTGAAAATATAGTTACAGTTCGTTTTACATATCGAAATAATAAAATTAGAATCATTGGAGCTGGATATTGGCGGAAAGGAAAACAGATTTATGAAAAAGAAAATAAAATATAGTAATGAGGAAATCGGGGAAGTAGAAGTCGTAAATGACTTTTTACCTAAACCAGAAGATTTGGTTTTTAAAGAAGATACTATAAAAGTCACGCTTAATTTGAGCAAATCGAGCATTGAATTTTTTAAGGGAATAGCTCAAAAGCACGGCAGTCAATATCAAAAGGTTATTAGAAATTTACTTGACAATTATACTTCACATTACTCTGAATAAAATTGTCAATAAAAATCTTTGCTATATTGAGAAAGCCAGCTAACACGCCGTTATACCACTATTAGGAATTATTTGTTGTTGAAATATTGTGCTAAATATTGTACGTTTATTTGCACAATATAAAAAAGGGAGTATTTATGTCCAGAATACAATTAGATAAAGATATTCAACCTCTTTCCGAGTTTCGATCAAAAGTTGCTTTTTATTTTGACAAAGTAAAAAAAACTAAAAGACCATTAATTATTACTCAAAATGGTAAAAGCGCTGCAATATTATTAGATGTCTCTGAATATGAGGCAATGATTGATAAAATCGAGGTTTTGGAAGATATTAAATTAGCCGAAGTACAAATTAACAAGGGCTTTGAAATTTCTCATCAAGATGTAAAGAAAAGATTTTCTAAGAGGGCTTAATAGTGAAAATATTCTGGTCGCCCTTAGCTGTAGAAAGGTTGGAAAATATCTTTGAATATATTTCAAAAGACGACAGTATTGCAGCTCAAAAAATGATTGAAAGAATTTTTAAGAAGGTAGAAAGTTTATCAAAATTCCCAGAAAGAGGAAGAAAAGTTCCAGAAGCAAATAGAGAAGAAATTCGTGAAGTATTTGAGAGTGAGTACAGAATAATTTATCGAATCGAACCTAAAAGAATATTTGTACTTTCAATAAGAAATTTCAAGCAATTATTACCTAATAAAGATATAAAATAATTGTGGACTCAAAGCGACCGCGTCTATGATGCGGTCATTTAATAAAAATATTGGGTTTTGTTTTTCAGAGTAGGTTTGCTGTCTAAAGTTTATTTGCAAAACAGAACTGATTTTAAAACAAAAAAGGTAGTTGCCAAAAGCGTCATTGTAGTTATTGGCGGCGCTTTAGTTGCAACGCCGTTATATGCTTAGAAAATAATCTTGATGTTGTCGTAATATGGGCTTATATTTAGTCCAGAATAAAGACAATATAAGGGCACGAACATGAAAAACATCTTAGTTGCAAATGATATAATTCCAGTTGGTCAATTCAAATCAGGATTGGCTAAATACCTAAAAGAAATCCAGAACAAGCGTAATTCTTTAATCATCACCCAAAATGGTAAACCTGCTGGAGTATTAATCTCTCCATCGGAATTTGATGATTTGAGACAAACAAAGCTCTTCATTGATTCAATTTCACGTGGTTTATCTAATTCTGAAAAAGGAGAACTGTTTTCCACTTCACAACTTAGAAATGAATTGCAAAAAAGACGAACTGGAAAAGAAAGATGAAACTATTCTGGACAAAAGAGGCATTACTTCGATTACAAGAAATTGAAGAATACATATCAAAAGATAACCCCATAGTTGCATTAGAGTTTGTTGACAAGTTAATTTCAGTCGCTGAAACAATAATTGAAAATCCTGAAAGGGGTAGAGTTGTTCCTGAATTATCTCTTGAAAACATCAGAGAATTATTACACCGAAATTATCGAATTGTTTATTTGGTTAAGAAAAACTCTATAGACATTCTTACAGTATTTGAAGGGCATCAATTATTGAAAAGGGAAGAAATATTCAAAAGTAAAAATTGAGAAACGCATATAACAAACCGCTCAACTTGACCGCTTCTGCTGAACCGGTCTTTTAAGTCGCTTAAGGTTGGTTGACAATATAAAGTTGTTCTTAAAAGTAGTTGCAGTTACTAATTAACAAAGTAAAAATCTAAAACCTCAGAGGTTTTTGGCATAGCTACCACAACAATGCTGTCAGGTTAACCTCTGATAGAACGCTGATGACACGGATTGTGCTGATCTTCGCGGATCAAATCTGCGTAAATCCGTTTAATCTGTGTTATCTGCGTTCCATTTTTTTTGCTATACTTCTTCAACTTTCCCTAACCTGACAGCATTGGCTACCACAATGTGGCAAAACCTACGAGGTTTAGTTTAAAAAAGATTTTTCTTGACAAAGATATTCTCTCCAACTATATTTCAGTTGTTACCAGCCGAAGTAACAAGAAAACAATAGTTTGTTTAAATATTTATTACCGCGAGGGCGCGGTGGTTTACTTGTTTCTATATTGTATTGCCAGCCAACAGCCGAAAAAATATTTTTTTTAATCACATAAGAGGGTGCTTATGAAAAACAAATTACTACTTTTGCTATTGATGTTATTTACATCAACTTTTCTCCTCGCTGCAGTACCAACAACTCCATCTCCTGCTCAATATGCTGTTGGAGTTTCAATTCTTCCAACATTATCTTGGACAAATACGGCTAACAAAATACAGTTCGGTACTGATGCTACTTTCGGATCTACTTTATATGATGGAGCGCCGACCAGTGGAACTACATACGTTATTGCAACTCCATTATCTAACGCTACAACATATTATTGGCGTGCAAGCGCAGATGCTGGCACCAATTGGAGTGCAACCTGGGAATTTATTAGTGTTAATGCTGCCAAGCCAACACTAAATCCAATTTATCCTGGTGTTACTTCCGCTTATATCGGTTGGTATCCAGTACCTTATTCCTCAGGATTAACTTATGATGTTTATGTTTCCAGCTCAGCTGATGATGTAACGTATACAGCGTTTAGTCTTGCAACTGGAGGTGGAAATTTAACAAATACTTATTATACTCTAACCGGTTTAGTACAAGGTACTTATTATAAAGTACAAGTTAGAGCTAAAAAGAGTACTCTTATAATCTCTTATTCAGCAGTATCACCGAGTTTTAGAGCAGCTGGGCCACCAGTGCCAACTGCTTCATATCCAACAGTTCCGGCAGCTGATGGATCCATTTATGCTAATCCCCCAACATTGTTTTGGTATATTGAAGGAAATGAACCTACATTAGCATATGAGATAGAACTCTACTCTGCTACTGACCCTAATTACTCAACAGTTTTTAGTGCAGATCAAGGTACTCTAATTGCTACCGGGTTTACATCATCAAAAACATTTAAAAAAGTTCCTCTTTCATTGATTGCAGGTAAAATATATACTTGGCATGTAAGATCTGTATCAGGTTCAGTAAGGTCAAATTGGTCCGCTACTGCAACATTTACAATGTATAGCAATGTTGCAACTGCGGCTGAAGTTCCTACTCCATCGTGGCCTGTTACCAATCCAACTGTATATTTAAATCCTCCAACTTTATATTGGTACTTAGGTTCAGATAAAACCGGATTAGAATACCAAGTACAATTTTCAACATCAAGTACAGAAGGTGGTGGTGCTGGAACTGGTTACACAGCTGGTACGGTAACTTCTACTAGCTGGACTTCAGATTTATTTATAGCATTACCTACATCATTAATTACCGGTACACAATATTTTTGGCATGTAAGATCAAAAGTAGCTGGATCATCTCCCGAGATATTTTCTGCATATTCTTCTTCTCCTGTAGCAAGTTTTACAATAGCTGCAACTGCAAGTGGTGCGGCAACAACACCAATACCTTCATGGCCGGTTGGCGGAGCTATTGTTGATGGTACTATGGCGGATATCACTTTAAGCTGGACAGCTTATTCAACACAGGCGTTAGATTTTACTGTTAGAATAGCAACGAGTTCTAGTGTTGATGGTTCTGGAATGTTAAATCATGGTTCTGCTGCTCAAGGTGGCTGGGTTGCGACACTAACATCTGCAAATGCAAATGCAATTAAAACATTAACAGCCGGCGCTACTTATTATTGGCAAGTCAAATCGAAGTTACACACAAATACTTCTGTTGAATCACCTTGGTCTATGATAGCCAGCTTCTCAACCGCCGCCGGATCTTCATCGGTAGTTCCTCTTGTTATCAGTCCTAACTACTTACAGCCGCTTAATAATACTACAGCAGTTTTAACTTGGCATATTCCTGTACCGAGCGAATCTCATTTAAAATATGATCTACAATATTCCAAGAATGCGGATTTCAATAATGCAGTAAGTAAAACAAATTTAAATGAACCTGTCACACAGGTAACAGGGTTGGAAACGAACTCTACTTATTATTGGAGAGTATTATCAAAGACTGATAACGGATCGACATCGAGCTATTCAACAACTGGATCATTTACGACAAGCGGCGCTACAGCAGTAGAAGAACAA
>JAJYXU010000085.1 GCA_021801605.1 Bacteroidota bacterium | reverse complement strand
AATAAAACTCCATCTAATATCGGGCATTTCGAAATGAAGAGACTTGATATCAAACCGATGAAAAATGGTAATAATAGAGCACTTAAAAGTAATATCTTATTCTGATTTAATAACTCTAAGAAATTTTGATATTGGTTCTTTTTGAGTTTTACAATGGCAATTAATCCGCCGAACAGGAAAAGAAAAATTCCATTTATAGCTGCAAACTCGTAACCGAGAGTATTGGTCAACGGTAATTTCGTAAGAACAATGTTAATAATGATTAATGCAAGAATAAATAACCGAGGAATATCTAAATAAATTTCTTTATGAAAAGACTTCAACTTAGTATTCCGATGTAGTGATACGTTCAATATCTGCACCTAATGAACGTAATTTCTCTTCTATTCGCTGGTATCCTCTATCAAGATGGTAAATTCGCAGAACCTCGGTAGTACCGATTGCTGCTAATCCTCCAAGAACTAGTGATGCACTGGCACGAAGATCTGTTGACATTACTTTTGCTCCTCTCAATTCCTTTACACCTTTTACAACAGCACTGTTGTTGATGACTTCAATGTTCGCTCCGAGCCGGTTTAATTCCGGCACATGACTAAAACGATCATGATATATTGAATCGGTTACAGTCGACGTACCATCAGCAAGGGACATATAGGCAATCCATTGCGCTTGCATGTCAGTAGGAAAGCCGGGGAATACAGAAGTAGTAACATCTTGACTCTTAGGTATAAGATTGATCGCATCTACTTCCAGTAAACCCTTTTTAAAACTAAAATTAACACCGCTTTCCTCAAATTTAATAATCTCTGATTGAATATTATATTGTTCACGGTATTCTAATTCTATTTTACTTTTTGTAATTGCTGCTGCTGTTATTAAAGTCCCGGCTTCTATCCTATCCGAAATATTATGAATTTTAAAATATTCTAAATTATCTACGCCTTCAATTTCAATTGTTGTTGTTCCAACTCCGGTAATAATTGCTCCCATCAATTTTAAGCTTTCAGCCAAGAGAATAATCTCCGGTTCCATTGAAGCATTTGTAATTAATGTGGTTCCCTTTGCTAAGGAAGCCGCCATCATGGCATTGCCGGTTGCACCAACAGATGAAATATCAAAATGTATTTTAGCCCCATGGAGTTTTTTAGAATTGGCAATGATGTAACCTTCTTCTAATTTTATCTCAGCCCCTAATTTTTTCATCGCTTCGAGATGTAAATTGATGGGTCTTGGTCCCCATGCGCAACCGCCGGGCATTGATACTTTTGCAAATCCAAATCGTGCTATTAAAGGTCCTAAGACATAAACAGATGCCCTCATTTTTTTTACATGTTCATAAGGAGCTATTTGACTAGTAATGTTGGCGGTGTCTAGTTCTAATTTATGATTTTTGAATGTAGACTTTACACCAAGTTGATTAAGAAGTTTGATCATTGTGTAGATATCATTTACTTCAGGTATGTTTTCTATTTCGTTCAACCCGCCATTAAGAAGTGTTGCAGGCATTAATACCAAAGCAGAATTTTTAGCACCGCTTACAGATATTCTTCCGCTTAATTTTTTTCCGCCGTGTATAACAAATTTATCCAAGAGTTTTCCTTACTGAATTTTCAGAATCGAACCATTCACACCAACAATGAATACCTGTCCATACGAGCTAATTGATAAACCGTTCATGTTTGAATAGAAATGAGAATCAACAAGATCCCAAGTTTCGCCTTTATCTTTTGAGATCAAAATTGTGCCCCGGCTGCCGATAATAATTGAATTATTATCGGAAATAAATTTTACTTTTTGAAATCCGCCAGCAGAATTAAGTTTGGTCTTTTCCCAGTTTTTTCCAAAATCAGAAGTTCTTAAAACTGTTCCATCTCCGCCTACTATTAATCCGTAACCATCTTTAGTTAAATCAATAGATTTTAAATAATTATCAGTAATTGGCTCACCGGATTTAGTCCAACTCTCGCCACCGTTACTGGTCGTTAATATTGTCCCATTCCAGCCAACAGCAAATCCTTTTCTGGTATCAAAGAATGATAAATCAAAAATTACTTCGTTTGAATTTGTGTTTACTTTGAACCAATTAATTCCGCCATTAACTGTTTTCAAGATCAATCCTTTATTGCCGGTAATAAAACCGGTATAATCATCAAGAAACTTTATTTTGAATAATGTATAACCTTTGTCGAGGGGAATGGATTGAAGAGAATCTAAAAATTTTGTGCTATAATAAAGAGAAGATGAGTCACCAACTATCAAAGTTTTTCCATTTTGAAATATAAAAACATCGCTAAGAGATTTTGAACTGCTAAGACTATTTTGACTCCAAGTTTTTCCACCGTTAATAGACGAAAGGACCAAACCGGAATCACCAACAACGGCTGCGAATTTATCATTAGCAACATAGATCGAGTTTAAATTTCTCAATACACCGGATTCAACTTTAGTAATTTCGCTGAATCTGTTTTTTGATTCTTCAGATGCAAACAATTGTTGTATACTGTATTTCCTGTATTTATCAAGCTCATTGGAGGATATTAAACTATTTACTTGATGATATACAAAATAAGATAATCCAACTAATACAACGGTAAAGCCAATAAAAGCTGAGATAGCAAAAAATTTATATCTCTTTGACCGAGGTTCATTTCGCTTAAAGTAACTTGTTAGCTTTGCAACTTGATTATCGAGTTCTTGGACGTCGATGAACATTTCCTCGCAAGTACTATAACGGTTTAGTGGATTTTTTTCCATTGCCTTCGAGAGAATCTTATCAACACTTTCCGGTACTCCTGACATTTTATCTATTACACGCGGCGGATTTTTTTTCAGATGCGCATCCATTACTTCATACTCGCTCTGAAAATCAAAAGGAGGTTCTCCAACAATCATTTCATATGCAGTGCAGCCAATCGAATAAATATCACTGCGGTTAGTCACTTCTTCGCTTCGTATCTGCTCCGGACTCATGTAATAGACAGTACCAATTTTAGATCCGGTTTTAGTCATACTATTATCAAACAAAGATTTCGAAATTCCAAAATCCATTATCTTGGTAATGCCTTCTTTGTTTAAAATAATATTGGATGGTTTTATATCCCTGTGCACAAACCCTTTTGAATGCGCGTAGCCGATACCTAGAAGAAGCTGTTTGATTATATAGATGACATCGTAAAGATTAAATCTGCTCTGGCGCTCTATAACTTTTTCTAAACTCTCCCCTTCAACATACTCCATAACAATACCAAGAAGATCGGAGTATTCAATAAATCCGTAAACTGTAACAATATTAGGATGAGAAAGTTTTGCTTGATTTTTTGCTTCTCGTTTGAACCGTTCGATGAAACGTTCTTTATCATTAACCTGTGAGTTTAGCATCTTAATGGCTACATATCTGTCTAACTTAGTATCATATGCTTTATAAATAATTCCCATGCCTCCTTTGCCAAGCACAGAAACTATTTTGTAATTGTCTATTACCTTTCCTATTAGGTTTTCCATAAGAGATGCTGTTTTTTGAAAGTGAATATAAGAAATTCTACTTTTTCTTTTATTGTTTTATCAATTTAAGAGTTTGATTTTGCATTTTTTTGATTTCTCTAATCAATTGACTAATTTTGCAAGCCATTTGCAAAACTCATGCGAGACTGGCGGAATTGGCAGACGCGCTAGACTTAGGATCTAGTATCGAGAGATGTGGGGGTTCGAGTCCCCCGTCTCGCACTAACTATATTTTACACATTATTATCGAGGATTTTTTGGAAATAAAAGTAAATCAGCTTACAGATTCTCAACAAGAAGTTGAAGTGAATCTGAACTATGATGAAATTCTTCATGAAATTGAAGAAGCATACAAAGAAGAGAGAAAAACTATAACCATTGATGGCTTTAGAAAAGGTAAAGCCCCGATGGGAATGATTAAAAAATTTTACGGCGAAGCAATTGAATTCAAAGCCAGCGAAAAAATTGCCAATAAAAAATTTTGGGACGCAGTTGATCAGAAAGAACTTAAACCTATCAGTACCCCGCAGATGATTGACATTGATTTTGTACCCGGCACTAAACTCTTTTTTAAGGTTAAGTATGAAATAAAACCGAAGCTTGAACTGAAAAATTATAAAGGATTAGAAGTTGAAAAGCCAATCTTTGTTGTTAAAGATGAAGAAGTTGAACGCGAAATTGATTTTCTTTTGAAACCATTGCAAAAATTTGAATCCGCCGAAAAAGTTGAAGACAAAAATTATAGAATTACCACCAACTTGCAGCGAATAGATCATGAAAGTTTACCAATGGTTGGATCTAGAAGTGAAAACATTTTAATTGATTTGAGCGATGAGAAAGTAAATCTACAAATAAAAGAAAATGCCCAGGGTAAAAAAGTTGGTGAATCTTTCAATTTTACTTTTGTTGATGAGCATTACCATGGTGAAGAACTTCATAAAGAAGAATTTAATTATGTAGCGGAAATTTCGAAAGTTGAAAAACTTGTGAAACCTGAACTCACCGAAGAAGTAATCAAGAAGATTACAAAAGATAAAGCCGCAACTTCCGAAGAACTTCATTCATTTCTGAAAAAGAATATTGAAGATTACTACACCAAACAATCGGAAGAGATGTTAACAAACAATTTGCTTGGCGAAGTTGTGAAGAATAATGATTTCACTCCCCCATCCGGTTACGTTAGTTCTGTCCACAAACGTATGGTAGAACTCGAAAAAGAGAATGCTAAACGTTACAAGAATCCTAATTTTGATGAGAATGCAGTTTCAGAATATTATAAACCGAGAGCAGAATGGAATGCTAAATGGCAGATCATTCTTGAAAATCTTGCTGAAATTGAAAACATTAAGGTAGAAGATTCTGAGTTAGAAGAGCTAGCAAAGATCGAAGCGGAATCGACGGGAATTTCTGTTGCTAAACTTGTTAAATATTACAAAGACACCAACCGTATTGAGATGTTGTTGGAAGAAAAAGTTATTAAATTCTTAAAAGAGTCTGCAAAGATTAAAGAGATTGATACTGAAGAAAAAATAAAAGAGAAAAAGGAAAAATCAAATGAAGCATGATATTCTTACTGAATCTCAGTTGGTCAAAAAATTTGAAATATACAATCAGCTTGTTCCCTATGTTATAGAACAAACCGGGCGCGGTGAACGCGGGATGGATATTTTTTCAAGATTGCTCAGAGAGCGAATTATTTTTCTTGGGACTGCAATTGATGATCACGTTGCCAGTTTGACTATTGCACAACTACTTTTCCTTGAAGCAGAAGATGCTGAAAAAGATATTTATCTCTATCTAAATTCACCAGGAGGAAGTGTTTCTGCTGGGCTTGCGATTTATGACACAATGAAATATGTCCGGTCTAAAGTTTCAACTATTTGTGTGGGTCTTGCAGCCAGTATGGGTGCAGTTCTTCTTGCTGGCGGAGAAGCTGGCAAACGTTCTGCTCTTCCAAACGCTAAAATAATGATTCATCAACCCTGGGCTGGAGGTATACAAGGACAGACAACCGATATTGAGATTCATGCCAAAGAGATGATTAAAACACGAACAACACTTTATAACATACTTGTTGAAAACACCGGAAAAACTTACGAGCAAATTGCAAAAGATTGCGACCGCGATTACTATCTTTCTGCCGAAGAAGCAAAAGAATACAAACTAATTGATACGATTCTTGTGCATCGAGCTACACCAAGCAGTAATAATTCTAAAAAATAAATAATTTACTGAAGTTACGCAAAGTAAAAAAACATAAGCAAAATAAGGGGTTATATTAGTGTATCATGAAAAAACTAATATATCAAACCGCCTTATTCGCTTATGTGAATACAA
>JAJYXU010000001.1 GCA_021801605.1 Bacteroidota bacterium | reverse complement strand
TGACCTACGAAAGTGGCAAAGACCCGGTAGGAACAACTCACGAGAGAATCTCAATTAAATATTATCTTGTCGCAATGTTTTTCATCATTTTTGATATTGAAGTTATTTACGTTTATCCATGGGCAGTTGAATTCAAAACTCTTTTTGCCCAGCATGGAATTTTTGCTTTTCTACCTATGTTTATCTTTTTGATAGTGCTTGAACTTGGATTTTTTTATGCCTTTATGAAAGGAGGACTTAAGTGGGATTAGAAGCTAAACTCACTCAAGACGGTTTTATTACTACTACAATTGATTCTGTTATTGCTTGGGCTCGCAAAAGTTCTGTTTGGCCAATGCCAATGGGAATTTCCTGCTGTGCTATTGAAATGATTGCAGCAGCCGATCCAAAATATGATATCGCTCGTTTTGGTTCGGAGGTTATGCGTTTTACACCGCGGCAATGCGATTTAATGATTGTTGCTGGAACGGTTACTTATAAAATGGCGCAAGTGGTAAGAAGAATTTATGATCAGATGCCAGATCCAAAATGGGTGATTGCCATGGGAGCTTGTACTTCCTCCGGAGGAATGTATCGTTCATATAATGTTGTTCAAGGTATAGATCAATTTCTTCCGGTTGATGTTTACACTGCCGGTTGTCCTCCTCGTCCGGAAAATTTATTAAACGCGTTAATGACTATTCAAGAAAAAATTGGAAAAACAAAGGCGCGCGATTATCAGAACAGATCTCTTAAAGAACTCGAACTTTCACAAATCTAATCCTATGAATCTCAAAGAACTTATTACAGATAAAGTAAAAAAGAAATTTGGCGCAGCGTTGGAAGAAGTATCCGATTTTAGAGACGACCTTTGCCTCACTATAAAGAATGACCAGATTGTTCAACTTGCTAAATTTTTGAAGGAAGACCCTGAACTTGAATTTGTGATGCTGAAAGATGTTACAGCAATAGATTGGGCGACCCGCAAAAAAAGATTTACAGCAGTATATCATGTTTACTCTTTCAAATTGAATTATACGCTTCGCATAAAAGCTAATATTGATGATGATCCGCCTGTAATAGAAAGTGTTACACCGGTTTGGCGTAGCGCCGATTGGTATGAGCGCGAGACCTGGGATATGTATGGAATTAAATTTATCAACCATCCCGATTTAAGAAGAATGTATATGCCGGAAGGATTCGAGCATCATCCATTAAGAAAAGATTTTCCTGTGCTCGGCATTCCGGGTTCTTTACCACTCCCTCATAAAGCTGAATAGAATGGATAGAATCGCTCAAATATATAACGAAGAAAAAATTTACAAGAGACTTCTTGAAGATAAAAATATCACCATTGATGATGCGCTTGAAAACGAAATGGTGATTAACATGGGTCCCCAGCATCCGGCAACACACGGCGTTCTGCGCTTAGTATTACGGCTTGATGGCGAAACTGTGACTGGAATTGTGCCCGAACTTGGTTATCTGCATCGCGGATATGAAAAAATGGCCGAGAATATGAGCTATATCGAATATATTCCTCACACAGATCGGCTTGATTACACCGGTACCATGTGTAATAACGTTGCTTATGTGCTTGCAGTTGAAAAACTTATTGGTATTGAAGCGCCAAAACGCGCACAATATATTCGAATGATTGTTGCAGAACTTTCCAGAATTGCAGCACACATGGTTGCCATAGGAACATTTGCTATGGATGTTGGCGCAGTTACAATGGTTATGTGGACATTCCGCGAACGTGAAAAATTGCAAAATATTTTCGACCAGCTTGCCGGCGCAAGATTCACAACAAGTTATACACGTATTGGCGGTGTTGCATCGGATATGGATGATGAAGCAATTGCAATGACAAGAAAATTTTTAGAAGAGTTAGAACCTTCTCTTGTGGAGATGGATAAACTTCTTCTTGGTAACAGAATTTTTATTGAACGCCTGGAAGGAATTGGAATATTGCCAAAAGAGGATGCCATTGCTCTTGGTGTTACCGGTCCTAATCTCCGTGCAAGCGGTGTTGAATATGATGTGCGCCGTGCAAAACCATATTTGTTTTATAATGAAATTGATTTCAAAATTCCAACCTATCAACAAGGGGATTCACTTGCCCGTTATTACTTAAGAGGCGATGAGGTTCGCGAGAGCGTTAAAATTTTGTTTCAGTGTTTGGATAAAATTCCGCAAGGCGAAGTCAATGCAAACGAACCTAAGAAAGTTCTTCCTCATAAAACAGAAATTTATTCCAAGATGGAAGAGCTTATCCATGATTTTATGTTAATTAATTATGGAATTAACCCGCCTGTTGGCGATACATATTTTTCTGTAGAGAATCCTAAAGGTGAATTAGGGTTTTATATTGTAAGCAACGGATCCGGTCAACCGTGGAAGTTGAAAATTCATTCACCTTCTTTCTGCAACTTGCAAGCGTTATCAATGCTCTGTAAGGGTGCAATGGTTTCTGATGTAATAGCAATAATTGGTAGTCTCGACCCAGTAATGGGGGAGGCTGATAAATAATTCCCTCTGCGCCTCTGTGCCTCTGTGGTGAGAAAGTCTTTCACCACAAAGACACAAAGACACAGAGAAACTCAAAGGGAAAACATGTGTTTCAAATTCACTGAAGAAAATCTTTCAAGAATAGAAGCTGCACGAAAGAAATATCCTACTGCACTTGCTGCGGTAATGGATACTATATACATCGCACAAGAACAGAATGGATACATAAGCAATGAAGTAATGGAAGAGATTGCTAACGTACTCGGCATAGACAAAGTTAACGTACTAAGTGTTGTAACATTTTACACGATGTATCACACAAAGCCGATGGGGAAGTACCACGTTCAGGTTTGTACAAATGTTTCTTGCATGCTGTGCGGCGCGTATGAAATTTTTGATGGCGTAAAAGAAAAACTTGGACTTGATCACATGCAGGTTTCTCCTGATTCAAAATTTTCTCTCGAAGAAGTTGAATGTATGGGTGCATGCGGTTATGCGCCTATGATTGCTGTGAACGAAGACTACTTCGAAAATCTAAATAAAGAAAAAGTTTTTGAAATTTTAGACTCGCTGAAATAAATGGAAAAAATTGTCCTTCCCGAAATACCGGATTTTAATCAGATCGAAATTTATCTTGCTAACGGCGGATTTGAATCTGTCAAAAAAGTATTTACAAAAACTCCGGATGAAATTATTGATGAAGTGAAGAAATCCGGATTGCGCGGAAGAGGCGGTGCCGCATTTTCCGCAGGTCTAAAATGGAGTTTCATGCCAAAGACAACCGATAAGCCCAAGTATCTCTGCATCAATGGAGATGAAAGCGAACCCGGTTCATTTAAGGACAGACAAATTTTTGAAGATAATCCATTCCAGCTTATCGAAGGTGCAATAATAACTTGCTATGCTATTGGTGCTAAAGTTGCATATCTCTATATCCGCGGCGAATATCATAAATGGATTAAACTGATGCAGAAAGCAGTTGATGAAGCTTATGCGCGCGAATTTATCGGTGAGAAGATGAAGGAAACATACGGTATTGATTTCAGTTGTGATCTTTTTATTCATAAAGGTGCAGGTGCGTACATTTGCGGTGAAGAGTCTTCACTCATGAATTCTATTGAAGGGCTCCGAGGTTATCCTCGTGTTAAACCACCGTTTCCGGCACAGCGCGGATTGTGGGGTTGTCCGACTACAATCAATAATGTTGAAACAATTACAAACATTCCTGCAATTATTAAAAATGGATGGGAATGGTTTTCTAAAATTGGTGCACCAAAACATCCCGGAACAATTTTGTTTGGAATAAGCGGGCATGTTAATAAACCAGGCGTTTATGAATTTCCATCCGGAATGCTATTAACTGATTTGATTTACAACGTTGCCGGTGGAGTGCCCGGTAACAAAAAGATAAAATGCGTTATACCCGGTGGTTCTTCAATGCCTCCATTACGCGGAGATCAGCTTGAAGGTGTTAGAATGGATGCTGAATCTCTTAAAGAAGCCGGCTCTGCAATCGGCACCGGTGGTGTGATGGTTATGGATGAAGATACGAATCTTCTAAAAGTATTGTTACGCATCTCTCATTTTTATCATCATGAAAGCTGTGGGCAATGCACACCATGCCGCGAGGGCACTGGCTGGATGGAAAAAACTTTACACAGAATTGACGAAGGACATGGAACATCTCAAGATTTGGATCTACTTATAAGTGTAGCAAATAATATTGAAGGAAATACAATCTGCGCATTAGGTGATGCAGCAGCATGGCCTGTTAAATTTATGATTACTCGATTCCGCGATGAATTTGAAAAGTATGTTAAAAAAGATATTTTCATTCCAGTGCCGAATAAAGTTCACTCGATGAGAGAGACGGCTTCTCCGTTAGCAGATTTACATAAATAGGTTTGAAAGAATAGATTTTTTTATAGCTTGATAAATTTAGTACCAGCCACTTTTTTATCTGAAAAGCTTACTTAATAAATCTTCTTGAGAAAGCGATCAAAGCAATCTTCCTTTTGAAATGGAGGGTTGTTTTCAAAAAGCTTAATTCCCTTAAAAAAATATTTTTTACTCTATAAATTTTGTACAGTCTTTCTCGATAATACGTATAGGGACATATTTGCTTATCGATCGTCTAATTTTATAGTTTTTTAGTCGAGTAGAGTTTAATAAAGATTTTTTTTGGAAAAATTAATGAGCGTTAAAATTTTATTTGTGACCGGTTCACCGGAGACAATTCAAGAAACAGAAAAAATAGAACTGACCGATAAAGAATTTGAATTTTTCTTTGTACAAAGCAGTGTAGATGCTATTAGTTTTATTTCAGAAAATAATACTGCCATCGTTGTAAGTGATTTAAGAACCCCAAAATTAAATTATGAGGATTTTTTAAATCTTCTCCAGAAAAATTTTCCAAAAATCTTCAGAGTTTGTTTATCAACGCCAAAAGAAAAAGAAAAAACAATTCTCTTAGCTAAAAGCATACATAGATTTATAAATTTACCATTAGATAGAAACGAACTTTTAAAAACTATTACTGATTTAATAAAACTTTTGAGCATTAATTTAGATGCACAATTAGTTTCAAAGATTAACGGGTTAGGCACTGTTCCTATTTTGCCCGATATTTATCAAAAGCTTGAAAGGGAAATTAGTAGATCAACATTTTCCATGAACAGAGTGGCTGAAATAATCCAGAGAGATCCGTTAGTTGCTGCAAGAGTTCTTCATATTGCCCATTCATCATTTTTTAATATTCCATCGAGTGTGACAGATCTTCTGCAGGCGATCAATTTTTTAGGCGTGAACATCATTAAAACCCTTGTACTGTATGTAAAGATTTTTTCTTTAAGTAATGTTTCGGAAGAAACTCATCAGAAGCTTAAGGAAATCAAAGCTCATTCTATTAATGTTGCCAAACTTGCAAAAGCAATTATGGAAAATGAGTCCGGTGATAAAAAGCAGATTGAACTCGCATATATTACGGGACTAATTCATGATATCGGCAAAATCATATTATTACAATTAAATGATAAACAGAAACGCGCAAATTACTTCCGAAGCATTCACGATTTTAATTCTCCAGAAGTAGAGTTGGATTTATTTGGCGTCTCTCACGTTGATACCGGTGTGTACATATTAAAATTATGGGGTTTCCAAGATGAAATTATTGATGCTGTGGCGTCGCACCACGATTCATCTATCATAAAAGGTGGAAGTATTTCTTTGAAAGAAGCTGTTTTTATTGCAAACTCGTTCAGTAATAAATTTGAAGAAATATCGTTAGACATATCAAAATCTTTTGGTCTTGAAAAATTCAATGGATGGAGCCAGCTATTAAGAACAGACGAAGGGAACTCACTTCATTTAGA
>JAJYXU010000088.1 GCA_021801605.1 Bacteroidota bacterium | reverse complement strand
CATTAAAGTTTCCGGAGTAAAATTTATCAGTCCCGATACAAAATAATTCAACTCAACTTTTCCTTTCGATTTTATTTACAACTTCTGCGAGAATAATCCAGCGCTTTCCTTCTTTCTTCCATACTCTCATATAATTGTATTGTTCGTTCGTTTTGCCGTCAAGATTGATTTCCATTTCACCAAAAGTAAAACCGAGATCATTTGAGGAAGAGATTTTACCACCCAGCGGATTGAATTTATAATTCATCTTTTTCTGTGAAAGATAATTGATGATCTTCGATGAGCCGATGAAAGGATAATCTCCATCTCTCAGCAAACGTGAATCCTCATTTATAAATTTTTTATATGCTGTTACAGCTCCAATTTTTGAAACCATCTTTGTGAACTGACGATCAAGTTCAAAAAGTTTATCGGCTTTTAATTCTTTTTTTCTTTTGATGGATGAAGAAGGGATTGATTTTTTCGTTTCATATTTGAGAGGTTCAAATTTGTCCGGGGGCTTTTCATTACTGTTGCCGTAATCAATTACAAATTTAAATTCGCCGTTGGTTTGTCTCTGCCAGACGGTACAAAAATTACCAAACCAGATTGCAGTGCTGTCTTTCTCTTTTCGGAATTCTGCCGGTCCCGTTGTAAATCCAATATCTCTGTCATTTGAAATTTCAGCATAGACCGGATACCAGCTAAGCAAGCCTGTTCTTTTTGGCGCATTGGTTAAATAAACTTTACCATTCACAGGTGCAGGTCTAAATATAATTCCATCATCGGCAATGAATTCCAAAAATGAATCGCAAGTCCCAATCTCTGCTGCGCTGGCAGCAAACAAATACTCAGTTGCTACCAACTGATTTAGAGCCCGGTCCTGCTGCTGTGAGAATATTTCAGCAAAGAGCAATAAGAATATGATTACAAAAAATAGTTGTTTCATTCTTACCTTCAATTTTGAAGCAAACTTAACTCAACAATCCTTTTTCAACAATGCAATAATAATGGATCTTATTTTTCTTTCTTCTCCAGCTTAATGGAAAGCGAATTTATGCAGTAACGTTGACCGGTTGGTTTAGGACCATCGTCGAATATGTGACCAAGATGACTGCCGCAATTAGCACACATTGCTTCTATCCTGTGCATACCAAAACTATAATCATCTTTGGTAATAACATTTTTATTATTGATCACATCATAAAAACTTGGCCAACCGCAATCGCTGTCAAATTTTGTGTCTGAGCTGAATAGTTCAGCGCCACAAGCAGCACACTTATATACGCCTTTGCCTTTGGAATTCCAGTATTCACCTGTAAATGGTTGTTCCGTTCCCTTCTCACGTAATACGTGATATTGTTCGGGTGTTAAAATTTCCTTCCACTCTTTTTCAGTTTTCTGAATTTTAAAAGACATCTCTTTGCCTTTTGTTTGGTTCGATTTTTGACTTTGTTGTGCACATGCAGTATATAAAGGAAGACTAATAATTATCATCAAAAAGACAATTATTCTTTTCATAATAATTCCTTTCTAAAATAAATTATGAAAATGATGATTCTGGAAATGTATTTCTTTTTTAGGATCAGTAAGAATAAATCACTCTTTCATTCTTCGTTTATAATCTTCGGTTTCTTCAAGCGAATTAAAATAACCGATCCGGACCCGGTACCATTTAACGCCTCTCAAAACACCTTCTGTAATGAAAGCATTATGACCTTTTGCTTTTAGTCTGCGGACTTCGCTCTCTGCCTTAGGTCTGTTCTTCCATGAAGAAACTTGAAAAGAATATTTTGTTCCTTCTTTAAAAATTGTACTCTTGGGATTTGTTTCAACCGGCGGTTCATTTGGCTTGGAATCAATGACCGGTTTTTGCTTTTCAACATTTTGCGGCTGTTTAGCTTCTAAAGAAGTTTTTGATTTATCTATTATTGGTTTGGTTGGGATTGATTTTACTTCTCCTTTCTGGACGGAAACTTTCCGAACAGAATCTTTTTTACTCAGATAAAGTGCAACTCTGTCATTACCTTTTGCATTATCATTTTTTAGAGTCTTTGACGATTGAACTTTCGATTTGTCTTTTTGATCTTTGGTGGTAGTTTCTTTGGTATTACCTACGCTTTGGGAATTATCTTTTTGTTCAATGACTCCAACATCACTCTTCAAATATTCAACAGCTTTATTAAATATAGCCGTCATAGCTTCATTACCTTCAATAAGAACAGAGAAAGTTTCACTGCCTGAAGCAAATCCGGGTAATGATGTTTCACCTAATATTTTTTGATTTTTGTCGTAATATAAAGTTCCTATAACCGTGTATTTACGCGAAGAAGCATTGAATAAGAGTTGAGTTTTAATACTTGCGGCTTCTTTACTCAACGAAGTAATAATTTGCGGATTTTTATAAACTGTTATACTTAAGGCAGAGATCTGATTTTCAAATTTCTTGACACTTGATGTATCTACATAAACTGTTTGATCTTTTGCTTCTAAAACTTTTTCCCATTTAGGTCCGGGAGATTGAGCAATAATTCTTAGCGAAGAGATTAAAATGATTGCAGCAAATAAAATTTTTCTTTTCATCTTTTCTTCTGTTTTAGTTTCTATCCTAAGTAAATTTAATCAAAAATTTCCTTTCAATAAAAAAATGTTATTCTTCCAAAAAATGTTTTTGTGGTTTTCTTGACAAAAATACTTTGATGTGCTATTTTCACGGCAACTTTTTTGAAAGGTTATGCTCACTGAATTCGGAAAAATTTTAATCTTTATGATGCTTGCAACTGTATTCGTTGTAGTTGTATTCATTATTTCTAAACTTCTAAGTCCAAATCGTCCCACTAAAGAAAAATATTTAACCTATGAATGCGGTGAAAATCCTCAAGGTTCACCCTGGGTTAAATTTAATATTCGTTTTTATGTTATCGCTCTTATCTTCTTAATTTTTGATGTGGAGGTAGTTCTTCTTTTCCCATGGGCGTTAACATATAAAGAATATGGTTTTTACGGTCTCGCTGTTGGATTGATTTTCTTGCTTGTTCTTGGTCTTGGAATGGGATATGAATGGAGAAAAGGTGATTTAGAATGGGCACGCCCTCAACCTAATGCTCCAAAATTAGACGAAATACTTAACTCGAAATCCTAAATCGGAAAGAAAAATATTAGATGGGTTTATTAGATAAAGAATTTTCCGATGGCAACATTGTTATTGCCAGAGCTGAAGATTTAATGAACTGGGCACGCCTCTCGTCAATCTGGCAGCTCGGTTTCGGTCTTGCTTGTTGCGCTATTGAAATGATGGCTACTTCCGCTTCTCACTATGACTTTGACCGTTTCGGTGTTATACCGAGAAATACTCCTCGACAGGCAGATGCAATTATTATTTCAGGTACAGTTACTCTAAAGATGGCTACACGTATAAAAAGATTATACGAACAAATGCCTGATCCAAAGTACATTATCTCGATGGGAAGCTGCGCTAATTGCGGTGGTCCTTATTGGGAACATGGATACCATGTTTTGAAAGGAATAGACCGCGTCATTCCCGTTGATGTTTATGTACCAGGCTGCCCGCCAAGACCGGAAGCTTTGTTAGAAGGATTACTTAAATTACAAGAAAAAATCCGTAATGAATCCATGAGAAAGAAAACGGCATGAAGAATCCCGAAGAAATTTTTGAATTGTTAAAAAAAGAATTTGGGGAAATCATTCTTGGTTTAGATAAAGATACTCCGGTTGATCCGATTATTTCAGTTGATCCCAAGCATATTCAGAAGGTCGGCGCATTTCTAAGAGATAACGAAGATTTTAAATTTGACAACTTAATGGTTCTTTCCGGAGTAGATGACGCTAACGGGACAAAGACCAAAGATGAAGATGGGATGGATACTATAAGTGGTGGAACTTTAAGCGTTTACTATCATTTACATTCGACAAAATTAAAGCATAAAATTACCATAAAAACTTCTACCTATAGAGAAAATCCGGAAGTTGAATCTGTATATAATGTTTGGAGAACATCCGATTGGCATGAACGTGAAGCATTCGATATGTTCGGGATCATATTTAAGAATCATCCTGATCTTAGAAGAATATTAATGCCGTACGATTGGGAAGCAGGTTTTCCTTTAAGAAAAGATTATAAGAATCCAGAATTTTATCAAGGAATGAAAGTACCTTACTGATATGGCTTTGAAGACCGAAACAATGGTTTTGAATATGGGTCCCCAGCACCCATCAACACATGGTGTGTTACGGCTTGAATTAGAAATCGAAGGCGAACTTATTATAAGTGTTAAGCCGCACATCGGTTATCTTCATAGATGTTTTGAAAAACACGCCGAAGCAATGACTTATCCTCAGGTTATTCCCTACACAGATAGACTTGATTATTTGGCTGCAATGGGAAATAACTTTGGTTACGTTGTTGCAATGGAAAAATTGATGGGCATTCAAGTTCCCGAACGTGTTGAATATATCCGTGTTATAATGGCTGAGCTACAAAGAATTGCTTCACATCTTGTTGCCATCGCTACAAACGGTGCCGATATCGGTGCATTAACCCCGTTCCTCTATCTCTTCCGCGATCGTGAATATATTTTAAGTCTCTTTGAGATGACTTGCGGTGCGAGAATGCTTTACAATTATATGTGGATTGGCGGGCTATCGCATGATATTCATCCCGATTTTGTGAGAAAGACCAAAGAGTTTATAAATCATTTCCGCCCAACTGTAGTTGAACTGAATAATCTTCTTACATTCAATAAGATATTTATAGAAAGAACAGCAAATATAGGTGTACTTCCGGTTGATACAGCCATTAATTTTGGTGCTAGCGGTCCGGTTCTTCGCGGTAGCGGATTAGCTTTTGATGTTCGAAGAGAAGACCCGTATTCTATTTATAACCGTCTCAATTTTGAAATCCCAACTGGTAAAGGATTAGTCGGAACAGTCGGCGACTGTTGGGATCGTTATTATGTACGTGTTCTTGAGATGGAACAAAGTTTACGCATAATAGAACAACTTATAGATAGTATTCCTGAAGGCGATGTTCAATCTGCAATTCCAAAAAGAATTAAACCGCCAAAAGGAACAGTTTACGCTCGCGTTGAAAATCCGCGCGGCGAGTTAGGATATTTTATAATCAGCGATGGCAATCTTAATCCGTTTCGAGTAAAAGTGCGCGCTCCATCATTTGTAAATCTTGAACTCATGGGAGAATTGTGCAAGGGTCATTTAGTTGCAGACGTTATTGCAATTCTCGGAAGCCTGGATATTGTCTTAGGAGAAATAGATAGATAATGTATCAATTCCTCTACAATTTAATTGGTAACGAAATAATTGCGGGACTCCTAGTAGCGGTTGTTCCACTTACTATAATTCTTGTATTTGCTCTCTTTGGGATATGGTTAGAAAGAAAAGTCTCAGCACATATGCAGGACAGATTAGGTCCAATGCGTACCGGATGGCACGGTTGGCTTCAAACTGTTGCCGATTTGATGAAGATGCTTCAGAAGGAAGATATTGTTGCTACCGATGCAGATAAAACACTATACAACATCGCTCCTGTCCTTGTTTTCACTGGAAGTTTTGCAGCTTATGCAGTAATTCCCTTCTCCAGTAAATTGCTCGGCAGCGAAGTAGAAGTAGGAATTTTCTATGTTCTTGCAATTTCCAGTATGGTAGTAGCGGGAATTTTAATGGCTGGCTGGTCGGCAAATAATAAATATTCGCTTCTTGGTGCAATGCGCGCCGCCGCTCAAATAGTTAGTTACGAAATTCCAACTGCTTTGGTTGTGCTTTCAATGATTATGCTTACCGGCACTTTGAGTTTGGATAAGATGAGTCAAATGCAAACTTCATCATTTTGGAATTGGAATATATTCGGCGGTGCAGTTTTCGGTTTATCAAAATTTTTATTGATTCCTTTTATGTTTGTTGGAGCGCTTATTATGTTCATCAGCACTCTTGCAG
>JAJYXU010000138.1 GCA_021801605.1 Bacteroidota bacterium | reverse complement strand
ATTTAATTATTGATAGATTTGAATCTGAATTGTGATTATGGTATATTTTGTCACGACATATGAGAAAATTTTTAATAAAATTAGCTAGAAGAAAAACGACAGAACTTACAAAATAGAAGTTTCGGAAGACCAAGTGCACTCCTAATAAACGGAGTGCATTTTTTTTATATATGACCGTTGGAGAATTGACAAAATATCTGGAAGATTGGGCACCGCCCGGAGCTGCTTGGGAGAAGGACAATGTAGGACTTCAAGTCGGCTCACGAGGTGCAACAATCAAAAACATCATGCTCTGTCTTGAGCTAGATGATGAAGTTCTAAAAGAAGCCCTTCAAAAAAAATGTAACTTTATTTTTACTCATCATCCTCTCATTTTTAACCCAATAAAAAAATTAGACCTCGAAAAAGATTTCACTTCTAAACTAATCGAGAAAATTGTTAAGAACGATATCATAGTTTACTCTGCTCATACAAATTTAGATTTCACTAAAGACGGTGTTTCTTTTGAGCTTGCAAAGACGTTAAAACTGAAAAATCTCCGCTTTCTTGAATTTGAAGAGAGCAATCAGTTAAAAGTTGTTCTCTTCGTTCCTAAAACTAGTCTGGATAAAGTAGCCAATGCTGTATTCATTGCGGGTGGAGGAATTATAGGTGAATATGAGAATTGCAGTTTTAGATTAGATGGAGAAGGAACGTTTAAAGGATCTGATAAATCTAAGCCGGTTATTGGAAAGAAAAATAAACTCGAGCGGGTGAACGAAGTACGTATTGAATTCATTGTTGATTCATGGAACTTGAACAAAGTAATTTATGCTATAGCAAGATCTCATCCATATGAAGAACCCGCTTACGATATCTATCCCTTGAAAAATAAGAATGTAAATTATGGTGCCGGCACAATCGGTGAACTTGAAAAAGAGATGAGTCAAAAAGAATTTCTTGCATACGTTTGCAAATCATTAAAAACTAAAGCCGTAAAATTTTGCGATGGTAAAAGTAAGTCAATTAATAAAGTTGCCGTATGCGGTGGTTCCGGATCCGAATTGCTGAAGCAAGCAATTTCAAGCGGTGCTGATGCATTTGTTACTGCTGATGTTAAATATCATACTTACCATACTGCTCAAAAAGAAATTTTGTTAATTGATGCCGGACATTACGAAACTGAGATTGTTGTACTAAATTCAGTTCAACAAAAAATGAAAAAATTTATTTCGACAGATGAGAAAACAAAAATTTTAAAATATTCGGGTAAAACAAACCCGGTAAAGTTTTATAAACAAGAAGGAGTCTAAATTGATAGAAAAACTTGCAATACTTTACGAACTCCAGTTGATTGACAATCAGCTTGATGAATTGGAGGAATTGCGCGGGGACCTTCCGGCGGCTGTAAACGATTTGAAACAGCAGATAGAGACTATCGAGAATCAAATCGAGACGAAAGAGAGTGAAAAGAAAAAATCTCTTAACAAACGAAAACAAAATGATGAAGATGTTGACCGCTTGAAAGCAAATCTAAAAAAATTCAAGTCGCAGCTCTATCAGGTTCGTAACAACAAAGAATACGATGCACTCACAAAAGAAATTGACCATTCGGAAGAACAAATAACAAAACTTGAAGCAGAAAGTACCGCTCTTGAAGATCTTGTTCAGAAATTGAAAGGGGAGACTAAAGAAATTGAGCCCCAGCTCGATACATTTTCGAAAGAATTGAAAGAAAAAGAAACCGAGTTAAAGCAAATTATTAAAGCCAACGAACGCGAAGAAGCCCGCTTAAAAGACAAACGAGATAAAGTTGTTGCCAAGGTTAAGAAACCGGATTATAACACATACTCAAGAATTCGTAAAGCTCTGGGTGGGAAAGCTGTTGTTACACTTATTCGTGCTGCATGTACAGGGTGCTACAATGTAGTTCCGCCACAGAGACAATTAGAAATAAAATCCGGCAAGAGACTTTACTCATGCGAATCTTGCGGAAGAATTTTAGTGTCTCCGGAAGTTGCCGAAGAAGTTCAAAAGAAAATTCAGTTTTAAATTATGGGTAGTTCCAATAACTTCAATATCCTCTGCGGACTTTGCATATTCTTTGCGTTCTCCGCGTTAAATTTTTGCAAAAGATAGTTTTTGGAACTACCCTTATGAAAAATAAAAAGCCGTCGGAAAAGTTTATACTTTTTTGATGGCTTTTTTTAATATAGAATCCCTTCAATAGGAACGCGGATATTATCTTCTAAGTCAATCATCGCGTTAATCAAATAAGCATATTTGAACCTATGTAAATCACTTAATCGAATCTCCTCTTCAAAAATTCTTCCAGTTTCCAACAACTTTTCTCTTTTCGTTCCCTTTAGAAGCGGTGTTAATGGAGTGATAAATTTTTCATTATCACTAAAAAGAACATTTGAATAATTTGTATCAGTAATCAATCCTTTTTTTACTATTAAGATTTCACCGTTTTCTTCATCGCCTAAATGTTTCAGAAATTCTCTTCGGTCTTCAAACTTATATTCGTACGAAATAGAATCATCATAAACCACTTTTAAGGAAGTAATTGGTTTCATTATGTAAGAGTGAAATTCAACATCGTGAATTCTGTTAGAGTAAATTACTCTGCATTTAAAAAGATGGTGTGATAAATCAGCGGGAATTTTGATTACATCAGTGAGATCTATTTCGTCCAGAGAATGAAATAACTCACACCGGGTTTTATTCATTCTGGCGTTATGGTATTCGATGTTACACAATTTTCTATCGAATACTTTTATGCTTTCAAGTAATCGGTACATAGACTTTATCTATCATTTCTTGATATTCTGATTCCGGATTACTCATAAAAGTAATTCCACCGCCGCTTTTAAAAATTAATCCTTCATCTGTTTTTTCAATAAATCTAATCATAACACCGCTATCAAGTGAAGAGCCGTCAAAGTATCCAAAAACTCCCGTATAAAAACCGCGCGAATATATTTCAGACGATTTGATGATATCCACTGTTTTCTTTTTCGGCGCTCCGCTGATAGAACCTGCCGGAAGTAATTTAAAAATTATCTCTCCTATTCTCCGGTAGAAATCATTTCCTACTTCCCCGCTAATTTTCGAACTTATCTGTAAGAGCGTTTTATCATTAGTTATAATTTTTTCTACATATCTATATTTCTCTACAAGAACATTTTTAGCAACCATGCTCAAATCATTTCTGATCAAATCAACTATCGTGTTATGTTCAGCAATTTCTTTGGAGTCGTTCAAAATAACCTGCTCGGCATTTTCAATTGACGCGTCTATTGTTCCTTTCATCGGGAAAGATGAAATTATTCCACCAGAAATCTTTATAAAAGATTCCGGTGAAAAAACAACAAATTTATTCTTACACAAGAGCTTATATTCAGCCCGGCTGAAAAGGAATATCTGCTCAAGTGTTAGATTAGTAGTTATCTTTGTTGGGAAAGTTAAATTAAGCAGATAGGTATTCCCGATATTTATCTCATTCAAAATATTCTCATAAGCTGCTTTATACTTTTCATAGCTTACGGGATATTTCTCAAACAAAACGGAATTACTTAGTTTCGTTTTAACATTGTAATTTTTTTTACCATTTATGTTGAAGAGGAAACTTGACGGATTTATTTCACTCAGCTTTATTACAACCGGTTTTTTGATTTCGAAATCTATAATGAACAGAAATGGAATTTTATCTTTTCCATATTCGTTCATCAATTGAACGGCAGCTAATTCTTTATCATTCATTGAATTATTTTGAAAAATAAGATATTAATAATAGACAATTACGATTCTTTTACTTACAATTTACTGCAAATCGTAGAAGAATTTCACTATGATTATTCGATGGTTAAGAATGATCAGTTTAATTTTGGAATAGTAGATCAATTTTCCAAAATACTTATTTCTCCTGGACCGGGTCTTCCCTCTGAAGCGGGACTGATTACAAAAGTTATTTCTAAATACGCTTCATCAAAAAAAATACTTGGAGTATGTCTTGGGCATCAGGCAATTGCAGAAGTATTCGGAGGAGAACTTTATAATCTACCAATTGTTCGCCATGGTATTAAATCTAAAGTAAAAATTGTTTGTCCGGACGATTATTTATTTGAGAATATCCCTTCAGAATTTGAAGCCGGCTTATATCATTCGTGGGCAGTTTCAAAAAATAAATTTCCAGCTTGCCTAAAGACAACTTCATTCAGTAATGACAATGTGATAATGTCTATCTCACACAAAGAATATGATGTAAAAGGCGTTCAGTTCCATCCGGAATCTATCATGACGGCATATGGCAAACAGCTAATCCATAATTGGTTGAACCACTGATGTATTGGTTAATTATTGCGTGAGGGGTTTAAGCCCTATCAATTCCGGGCATGCTTAAAATTATTTTTGAGATGATTCGTAAAATCTTTATCCCAAAATTCTTTTACTGAACCATTCTGCAGCCAATAGATTCGTGGCGGAGACTGTCCGATCAAATCCAGAAATTCATTCATGTTTATCATTCGATATGGTAGATCAAGATTAGTTACTACTTTAAACGAATCAGCACTTATAGTTCCCTCAGTAAATAACAGAGCATACATATCCGGAATCCAATCGGCTTTCTTTTTGATGCCGGATAATTCTTTAGCAAGATTTTGACAATGATCGCACTCCGTATTCAATATTGCAATCAGCTTATCGCCGTGAGATAAATCCACTCTTCCCGCATCTTCAAAATTTGTGTACCTGGCAAACTTGAAATCCTTATACGATTTGATTGGAGAAACTAAAAAGACTATTATGACTGAAGCGATGGTTATCAAAGGTGCTACAAAATAATTTTTTTTCTCATCACTCCTTCTAAAGAGCATAACCAGCAAACCAATCAATACAATATTTTTAATTATAGATTCAAGCGGCGACATTTTGATCATCTCGCCGAAGCATCCGCAATTCTGTGTATCATTTAAGATAAACGCACTATAACCGAGGTAAACTGTAAAACCGATAAGAAAAAGAAACGAAATTGGAATAACAATTCTTTTCATTGAGAATGGTTGAAAGAACAACAAACCAAGCCCGAGTTCAATACTAATTAGTATACGCACTACAATTCCAGCACTCTCCCGCGATGTAGCTAAACCATGATCAACTAAAATTATTTCCACAATTCCCGGTGCAACCAACTTAGAATAAGCAGAAAAAATAAAAACAATACCTATTAATGCACGGAGCGATAGTGTAATTGTATTTTTCATCTAACTGTAATTAATTTATTATGATTATATTTTAGTGATTAAAAATGAAATCGGCAACTTCATATGGTGGAAAGTAAAAGTTAAATTAGAAAGGAACACCTTTAGCGCGCGCTTTTTTTAACGCGTTCGCATACCATTCGAGTTCATCGAGAAACCGTTTTACTTTTGCATGAAATGATTCATCAAACGGCTCCCCTTTTTGATTGAATGCCGATTGGATATTAGAAATTCCAAACATTGTTTTGGTAGTAACTATTCCAAGTTCACCCAAAAATATTTTTGCTTGAATAGCCGAACGCATTCCCGCTATTGGTCCGCCGCTGTAACTCGCAATTGCCGCAGGTTTGAAGAAATACTCTTCGCGGAAATAATCCATCAAGTTGGTAAGTGCCGGCGGTAAAGAGTGATTGTATTCACCTGTTACTATAATATATCCATCAGAAGTTGATAAAATATTGTGAAGTTTTTCGAGTGCTTCCGGGGCGGAACCTTTCTGATATTCTTTGTACATCTTATCAAGAAGAGGAAGATTATATTCCTTTGGATCAATTAAAGTAACGTTAAAACCTCGTTCAAGACATTTGTTTAGAATAAATTTTGCCGCTTTAGTGCCTTGGCTTTTCTCTCGAACAGAACTAAGAATTATAGAAAAATTGAGAGGCATGTTTTCCTTTTTTCTCTACTAAATGTATTATTGAATGAAAAAGTTCAAAAAAAGAAAATTCTATTTTCAACACTTTCTTCAAAAAATTTTCTTTCTATTTTTGAACTTACTTTTTACAACATCATATCAAGGATTGAAATATCTATAAATGTCTATTTTTAGTGCGCTCTAAAGGACTTGACTATC
>JAJYXU010000162.1 GCA_021801605.1 Bacteroidota bacterium | reverse complement strand
TCGGAAAGATACTGCTCATCATTCATTATTTTTTCTCCATCCCAAATACCATTATTGGATATTAACAATCCAAAGCGTGCCATGCTTCTTGCATTGCTGAAATATACCTCATTGTATCCGTACGTAATCCATAATCCATTCATCCCGATTTTATTTTTTAGTTTTATTGTCATGTAATTATTTCTTGTTTGTCCGGTTGCGTTCTCAATCACTTTGCCCAATAAAGTATAAGGTGCGTTATGATATGCCCATCTCGTTCCGGCATCTGCTTTATATTGGAGACAATCTTTCAATGTACAGCCATTGTCGCTAACACCATCATCTAAGCCGGTTGTCATTGTTAATTGATGCCTAATTGTTATAAGATCTTCTTTTTCTTCCGTTAAACTTGTCCATCCTTTACCAAGATGCACCGAAGATTTATCATTTATATTTAAATATCCTTCCTCTTGTGCTATGCCGACAAGTAATGCTGTAATAGTTTTACCGGCAGATGCCCAATACCATGTACTATCTTTATTAAACGAATCGAAGTACCATTCAACAACAATTTTTCCATCTTTAAGAATGATGAATGCTTTTGTATGATAGTCTTTAAGATAATTATACGTGTTTTCTAATTCTGTTTGATCCCACCCCAAAGAAATACTTGATAATGTGTCCCAACTATCGCCGGTAATCGGGGGAAAATAAATTGTCTGTGCATTCGATGATAAATAAAAAATTATAGCAAATAGCATTGTAATCTTCATCAGGTAGCCTATAAATAATTTGAAAACCCATAGTAAGACAAAGGAAAAGTTTCCCAGGTTTAATAGTTAGTATTAAGAAATTGTTAACTTTGTAGGGGCGAATCGGCGATTCGCCCCTACATCAAACACTACACTATATTCCCCCGGTTGCTGATATTCATTCACAAGCGTTGCAACTTCTCTGCCAAGCACATCGTACACTTTCAGCGTTACATGCTCGCGCTGTGGAAGTGAGAAGCGAATCGTTGTACTTGGACTGAATGGATTGGGATAGTTTTGATGTAATACAAATTGCCTGGGAATTTTATCTTCTCTTTCTTAATTGAACATAGAATTTATCTCAATGTATCACTCCCAGTAAAATAGCTGTAAGAGTAATTATACTTACAATCAACCAAAGAACAATTCCTTGAGTCATTGGCTGAACACCAACCTGTTTAATTGTTTCTCTACTTAAACCGGCACCAATAAGAAAAAGAGTTACAACTAAAAGCCGTTTAGCTACAAAAGCCAATTCATTCCAAATAAAATTTTGCGATTGAAACAAAGTGCTAATTATCGCCGCAGCAATAAATCCAAAAATAAAATATGGAATTATAATTTTGCTTCTTGATTTTCCAAAGATTGCAAAGCCAAGCACAAACGGAGTAATCCACAATGCCCTGGTTAGTTTCACTGTAACGCCGGTCATTAGCGCTTCATGTCCGTATGATGAAGATGCGCCAACCACACTGCTCGTATCGTGAATTGCAAGTCCGGACCAGATGCCGAACGATTGCTGATCTAATTTTAAAAAATGTCCCACGATAGGAAAAAGAAACAATGCAACAGCATTAAGCGTGAAAACCGTTGCAAGAGACACCGCGACTTCTTCATCCTTAGCTTTTATAACCGGCGCTATTGCCGCTATAGCACTGCCGCCGCAAATGGCGGTTCCAAAAGAGATCAACCGGGATGTGTTTGAATTTACTTTTAGCATTCTTCCTATTGCGGCTCCAAGCATAAGAGTAAAAAATATTCCTATGATTGTATAAACAATAGATTTTTCCCCCTCGCGAAGAACATTCCCAATTCCTACTCCAAAACCGAGTCCAATTACAGAAATTTGTAAAAGTTTCTTACTCCAACTCGTTGAAAATTTTGGCAATGGATTGCCAAAAGAAAGACTGAAAATAATTCCGAGGGCAAGAGAAACTGCGGCATCAATCTGCGGTAAAAGACAGATCAGCATTAACATTATGAAGAGTATTTTTTTTGTTTTCAAAATTCTGCTTTCTCTGAGATTAAATTGTTTTTTGTTAAGCTGTGGAAGGTTCTTAATGTTCCCCTCCATTACTCCCCAATGCTGTCAGGTTAAGATTAAATAGAGCGGATCAATCTGCGAAAATCCGCTCGATCTGCGTTATCAGCGTTCCATTGTTTACCATTTTTCTTTATCCGCTCCCTTAACATGACAGCATTGCACTACAAAGGAGAGAGAATAGCGGAGGCACTTATTTTTTCTTCACTTCAAATACGTTATTCTTTTCATCAGCATCCGGAACCAACTTTGAATTCAACTCTACTTTTTGAATTTCCTTTTCATTCTTAAGATCAATCTTTACTTCTTTATTTCCGGTTTTCCACGATGAGGCGCTTTTATGAATGTTCTCTGTTGTTTTGTCGCCGTAAGTAACAATCAAATCAATTGGAACCGGAACAGTGCCAATTTTCTCAACAACAATTTCTGTTATCCTATTTTTAGATTTTACGCTTTTAATTCCGAGATCCGGAAAACCGCGTTCAAAATACCATGGATTCCAGAACCAGCTTAGATCTTCTTTGACAACATCATTAAATGTGAAGAAGAAGTCCCATGGTAACGGATGTTTGCCGTTCCATCTGTTCATATATTCATGCAGAGCTTTCTTAAATAAGTCTTCACCCAAAATATCTTTCAACACATAATATGAAATTGATGCTTTTGTATAAGAATTAAAATTTAGCATTGGTCCGCCCGCAAGCGATGGAGTGATCATCGGTAGGTCCATTTCTGTTCCCATCCCTTTTCCAAGACTAATAATATTTCCCGTAAATTCATCCGCGCCCGGTACAAGATCTTTCAACATTACCGAAGTAAAGAACATTGCCCAGCCTTCATCCATCCACGCATATTTGCGTTCGTTTGTTCCCATATAAAAAGGAAAATAGTTGTGCGCTATTTCGTGCAGAGTTACGCCGGCTTGGCGAGCCGGAGTTCCGCCCATTCCGTTGTTGCACATCATCGGCATTTCCATTCCTCCGCCGCCCACTGTTTCACCATTAAAAACTGTTATCTTGAAATAGGGGAAAGGGATTCCCGGCAAATGTTTAGAAAGATTCTCAACGGAAAGTTTTGCGTAGTACGCAGCATCTTTCCAGCTTTTTGATTTTGTTGGATAGACTGCATCTGTTAAAACTCTTCTGCCGTTTCCGTCAACTTCCGCACTAATTCCATCCCATACATAACCGTTAGTGGTTGCAAAAGAAACATCGGAAACATTTTCTGATTTCAATTTCCAGGTCGTTTTTTCATTCTTCTGTGTTGCGCCGTTTATTAGATCCTCTTCACGCACAATTCTTATCACGCCGTCTGATTCCATAGCTTCTTTATAACGGGCATAAATTTCCGGTTTTAAGATTTCTTGTAAATTTTGATATGCGCCCGTTCCCCACACCAAATATTTAGCGGGAACTGTGATCTCTAAATCAAAATTGTTTTGATCATTATAAAATTCAACTTCTCCTGTGTAGTTGTTGCGGTCCCAGCCGTCTACATCATCGTAAACTGAAACTTGAGGATACCAATAAGCAACGTAAAGAGTCGAATCATTATACGCTCCCATTCTCATTCTTGATTCTCTTGGAATTATTACACTCCATTTTACTTCAATATCTACTGATGATTTAGGCAAAAGCGGTGACTGAAAAATATTTACAGTCATGTTTGTTCCGCGGCGGAAAACTCCTTCGCCACCTTTTGTGTTGATTCCTTTGCCATTGATAATTAAAGTATCTATCTGAACGCCGTCTGTTTCATCATTTGGAGAAATTTGTGAATCGTGGGGATTTCCTTTTTTGTTGATATCCTGATAAAGACGGAAAACCAGTTGCCTAAGTGTGTCGGAACTTTGATTGTAATATTTAATTTGTGCCGATCCCTTAACAGTATGTTCTTTGGGAAAAACTTCCGCTTGGATTTTATAATCGGTATGATTGATCCAATAATTTGCGCCCGGCATGCCGTCGTATGAGCGCGTTCCTTTTTCGTATGCCTTTATAATGTTGCGCGGAATGTAGACTGAAGATTTTTGCGCGAATGAAAATGATGCAAACAAGAATAATAAAAAGAAAACGTTCAACTCGAGAGTTGTTTTATTTTTCATATTTCCTCAAAAAGTGTTGTCTTTAGATGTTGTGGCTGATTACTATGTTCCTTACTGTTATTAAAATTCTACAATGTTGTCATTCGGATTCACGTCTGGAATTTGAGTTGTTCCGAGTTCAATTTTTTTTACTTTCTTTTTCGTTTGAAGAAATGTTGTAACTGCAACGTTTCCATTTTTCCACTCATCAGCATTTTTCTCGTAAACAAATTCGTTCGTTCCGTCTTCGTAATAAAATTTTAATTTGACCGGAACCGGAAGACCGCCTTTGTTGGTAACATTTACACTAACGCCGCCATCAACAATTTTCGCAACGAGAGAAAGATCGGGATATTTATTTTCAAAGAACCACGGCTTAAAATACCAATCAAGATTTTGTCCGTCTGTTTTGTTAAATGTAAAAAAGAAATCAAAAGGAATTGGATGTTTACCGTTCCAGCGGTTTATATATTCATATAAACATTTTTTAAAGAGCTCGTCTCCGAGCATTTGACGCAAGAACTCATAAGCCGCACCCGGTCTGCGGTACGATGCTGTGCGGTATGAAGCTCCGCGCAATTCATAAGACAAAACCATTGGCGGAACATCTTGTTCGTTGCCTGCAAATTCAGAAAAACTTATTGCATTGCGGGCTCGCGGATCGTAGCCCGGTACATTAGCGGTTTGAAAATCGAACGGAAGCATTGTTGCCCACCCTTCGTCCATCCATGCGTATTTGCGTTCGTTGATTCCCATATAAAATGGAAAGTAGGTATGAGAAATTTCGTGCGATGTTAAATGAACTGTTCTTTGTAATTCCGGCTCCGACGAATCATTAACCATCATAGGAAATTCCATTCCGCCCTCACCGTTAAACACTGTCATCTTGGGATACGGAAACGGAATTTCGGGAATGTGAGTAGAAAAACTTTCGATAGCTTTACGCGCGAGCTCCGCAACCATATAAAAATCTTTCGATTCTTTTTTATATGCCGCACTAATAAATGTTCTGCGTCCGGACTTTTTATCAACAATCAAACTCGATCCGTCCCATAGATAATGATCACTGGTTGCAAACACAAAGTCGGGTACATAATCCGCTTTGAATTTGTAAATAAGTTTTTCTTTGTCCGCTGTTACTAATCCGCTTTTATAATCTTTTTCTTCAATTATTTTGACAACTGTATCTGAACTGTTAGCTTTCTTATACCGTTCAAAAATTTCTGTTGACAGAACTTCTTCCGGATTTTGCAAGAGTCCTGTTCCCCAAATAATAAAATTTTTCGGAACGGTTAATTCAATTTCGTAATTTGAAAAATCATTGTAAGTTTCAACCTGTCCGTTGTAGTTAACAATGTCCCATCCGTCTATATCATCATAGACGGCAACTTGAGGAAACCAGTATGCCACGAAGAATGATGTACTGTCGTACGTTCCCATTCTAACATTAGATTCTTTTGGAAGAATAAAGCTCCAACTAAATTTTATTTCTATGCTGGATTTAGGCGCCATTGGTAATTTAGGAGTAATGAATAAATTAGTTCCTTCGCGTCGGATTGCTTTATCAGTGCCGTCAGTTTTAATTTCTTCCCCGTTCACGCTGATTTCGCGCAAATGAATTCCGTCTGTAATATCGTTCGGAGAAATTTCGAAATCTCGAGAGTTTCCTTTTCTATAAAGATCCGGCAGCACTTTAACAACTATCTGCTTTAAGGTATCCGGACTGTTGTTAAAATATACTATTGTTTCTTGACCGGTAATTATGCGTGTCTTTGGCTCGAGTTCTGCTTTGATTTTATACTCGGCTTTATTTTGCCAATAGTTCGGTCCGGGTTTGCCGTCAAGTGTGCGAGTGCCTTTATCAATTGCTTTCTGAATGTTTAACGGAATCGGCAGTGAAGTTCTTTGAGCGAAGGATAAAGTGGTTAGAAAAATAAGTGAGGCGAAAAAGAATTTTTTATTCATCTTTTATCTCGTTAATATTTTTTGTGATGAGTTAGCTTGCGGTAAAAATAAGTTGGTGGTG
>JAJYXU010000067.1 GCA_021801605.1 Bacteroidota bacterium | reverse complement strand
ATCATTACTTTTTGCTCTGCGGTGTAGTGCTTTCTTTGCTGCATGGATATCTCCTATTTTACATTGTTGTTAATTTAGGAAATTCCATTTCCATCTGAAGCATTACACTTTCTCCAAATAGTATTTTAGCAAGAATCAGTAATCGTTTTTTGTTGATTTGACAACCTAAGATTATTGTGCTTCCTTAACGACAGGCAGTCCCTCTGCATTCCATCGTGTAATTCCGCCGGTCATATTCATTGCATTATAACCATGTTTTAATAATATTTTTTCCGCATTAGTACTTCTGTGTCCTGTTCGGCAATACACTATTATTTCTTTTTTCTTATACTTTTTTAATTCATCAATACGGTTTTCCAATTCCTGCAAGGGGACAAGAATAGCATTTTTTAAATGACCAGTTTCACTTTTAAATTCAGCAGGAGTACGAACATCAAGTAAAACAATGGTTGTATCTTTCAGCATAAGATTTGAAACTTCTAATGGAGAGATCAAATGATTTGTATTTTGAGAGTAAATAAATCCACTCGCTGAGAACGATGCCAAAATGATGAGTGTTATAAAATTTTTGATATTCATTCGTATTCCCTTTTTGTTTGTTATAAATGTGGCTTAATAGAACAAGCTATGAATTTCAGTCAAACACTTATTATAATGCTATTGGATTTGGTACATTTAATTCTTGCTCGATAATTTTTTTAAGTTCTGCTTTTGGCAATGCGCCCATAGCCATTTTGGGTTCACCCTCGACTGGAATAAAGAGAAGAGAGGGAATACTTCTGATCCCAAATGCAGCCGACAACTCTTGTTCGGCATCAGTATCGATCTTATAGAAGTTTACTTTTCCTTCATATTCCTTAGAAAGTTCATCAATGATTGGTCCAACCATCCGGCAAGGTCCGCACCAAGCCGCCCAAAAATCGATAACAGCTGGTAATGATCCTTCATACTTCCATTCTTTATTTTTTTCGAAATCAAATATTTTCTCTAAGAATGTCTCTTTAGTTAAATGTTCAGTCATAATAAGTTCCTAATACTTTATTCTTTGATGTAATTACTCTTTTACATTCATAGGATGCATCAATAAGTAAAAGGATTCTATTATCTTTCGACTAAAAAGATTTCGAGAAATGCATTATAATTATACTAGAAAGTATCTCTCCAAATCTAAAATGTAATTTTGTTGTAGCTCACTCAATCCGGAACTTATTGTTAAACTTCTTCTCCCTTTACTTAGGGGTATCTCTAATAACTTCAAAAGCTAATCTGCGAAAATCCGTTTTTATTCGTTCACCCCGTGGAATAGTATTATCAATATTCAATAAGAATTCAAATTTCACTTTATTCCACGGAGTAAATCGGTGTTCTATTTTTTAAATAATAATTTTTAGAAATACCCTTAATTAACCCGAAATTCCATCTTCCGCTGAACTAATAGAGAAATATTTCTCGACAGCAATGTAATAAATATGTACGGTCACCATGGAACCACACGAGAATTATATGGCAGTATTATTTTTTCTTTTCTGCCGATTGATTTGAAAGAGTCTGAAGAGCCTGCTGCAATTTTTCAAGTTCTTTTGCCGCCTCAGAAAACTTTTTATCAGCATTCAGCTTTAGATAATTATTAAAAGCATCATTTGCTGCTTTGATTTGCTCTGGAAGTTGAGAGCCAGTTATGGGAGTTGTCTTTTCAGTCTGGGATAAATTTTTAAGAACCGGTGACTTAGAAAATAATCCGTTCAGAGCTTCATCAAAAGTTTTTGCATAGCTCATATTATCTCCATGCATAACAACAACAATTCTAAGTTCCGGATACGCTGCTGTTTCTGCCTGAAGATAAATCGGCTCAACATAAAAAAGCGTATTGTTAACCGGTATGGCAAGAACATTCCCCCTAATTACTTTAGAGCCATGCTGATCCCACAAAGTCAGTTGTCCGGAGAGAAAACTATCCTGGTCAATTTTTGATTCTACCTGTTGGGGACCGAGTACCATTTTATCTTTAGAGAATTGGTAAGCCACAAACTTGCCGTAATTTTCAGCATCGCACATACCGGCAATCCACCCTATTAATACCTGTCGATTCTTTGGTGTAAATGGACACATCAATACAAATTGCTGTTTTGCTGTGCCTGGCTGCTGCCACATAATGTAATATGGTTCAACCGGCTGCACCTGACTATAATACTTATCAGTAGCCCTAATCCAAAGATCTTCCTGATTATAAAAAACAGTCGGATCGGTCATATGATATTTTTCATAAACAAGACCCTGTGTAAGAAGCATATCAATTGGATATCTGAGATGAGCCAAAAGATCTTTCGGCATTTCATTTTTAGATTTGAATAGATCAGGGAAAATATTACTCCAAACTTTTATAATCGGGTCGTCTTGATCCATGATATAAAAATTAACCGTACCGTCGTAAGCATTTATAACTGCTTTAACAGAATTGCGAATGTAATTTATTCCCTCCAGGTATTCGCTCATATGATTTGTAAGAGTCTGAGTATTGTTTCCCTCTTTATACTGGATATTTTCTGTTGTAGAAAAGGGTTGACTGTACGGGAAATATTCCGATGTAGTATATGCGTCGATCATCCAGTACAATTTGCCTTCTGAAAGTACAAGATAGGGATCTTTATCAAATTGAAGAAAAGGAGCCAGCAATTTAACGCGTTCAGTAATTTGCCTATGAAACATGAAACGGCTTTTATTCGTAGGGTAATCGGAAAACAAAAAGTTTGTTCCATCAAACTTCCAGCCGTATAAGAATTTTCTCCAGAAGTTTGAAAGTTCAACACCTCCAGTTCCTGAATAATTTGTGTAAACATTCTCTTCGCCGCTCGGGTAATCAAATTCTTTTACTTTTGAATTAGCAATAACCGGAGTCTTAGTCATTTCTCCGAAATAAATTCGCGGTTGTTTCACCTCTAGAGATTTAGACTCTGTTACAGGGGGAATATCTTTTATTAATAAATGGGGTAATCCTTCAGGATTAAATTCATTTACAGCTGCCATAGTTAAACCAAAACCATGAGTATACTGAAAACGTTTATTTACAAAAGTCTGACTTTGCAGAGGTAAATTATCAAGATTAATTTCACGTGCAGATACCATTACCTGCCTGTCTTTTCCATCAATATTATAGCGGTCAACATCAACGTCGCTAAATTCATAATAGAGGCGCATGGTTTGGAACTGTCTGTACACGGCATCCAATGCTTTCCAATCCCACAAACGGATATTTGAGAACAAATTGGGATTCTCATTAATTGTTCCTTGAGTAAGAGATCCATTCATAGGATACTCTTTCTCTTCTATTTTATTTAGTGCAAAACCATAACGGGTAAACTCTATATTATTCTGAATGTATGGGCGTTCATAAGTTATCTCGTTAGGTTTTACAACAAGCCAGTTGAATACTCTCGGCAATGCATCGAATGCAAGCAGCCAAATAATAGCAATCGAAATTCCTGTTGCTGCAATAACCACAATATGAGATCTATCCGGAGAGATGCGAAACTTCTTAAATAAATAATTCTGTAATCTCATTCTTAAGTTTGGTACAATCAGAGCTATGCTAAACAGAATCGTTATAATAATAACTGCATAAGTTGCGGGAAGAAGAATGTTTTCATCAGTCCAGCTCATACCGGAAGCAACACCGGTTGTAGAATACATCAAATGATATCTGCTTAAAAATCTTTCAGCGGCTATGATGAGAATAAAAACCGAAGAATTTAAATATAGCGGGAAGTAAAATTTTTTCGAGGTTATTTCACCTTCTTTAGGAATGTAGAACAATAGATTATTCTCGGTGAACCGCAAGAACGAAGATATGAATATAGCGATGAGCGAAATTAGCGATAGAAGAAAAAACAGATCAAATAAAGCATCATAAAACGGTAAAGAGAAAAGATAAAACCCTACATCCTTACCAAGGATAGGATCCTTTAATCCTGTAGAGACGCCATACCAGAATTTTAGAATTATCTCCCAATGAGATGAACCCCAATAACCTCCGATTACAATTCCTACTAACTTAGTAATGGTGTTTATTATTCGATGGTTTTTAGAAATTCCAAGAGTCAATAGGAATACTGTAACAAAACCGATTACGGCTCCCACAATTGCCAGTAGCCCGTTTGAATTTACAACTGTCCAGAATGGATTACCATAACCAAGGTTTTCGAACCAAAGCGCTTCTCCCCAAAAATTCATGAACCAAAAGAATAACAAAGTTGATATGGCGAGTAAAATTCCAGAATATTTTTTTATTCGTTGTCCTTTTCCGGAGCCGGTGATAAAAAGAAATACAGACAGTCCCAACAAAATTAGTAACAGTGCAATATACATTTGTGAATCTCCTTCTTTATAAACGAAATCAAAACTAACTTATATAAAATAATACAATAATTCATTAGTCGTTAAGTAGAATGATGAATAAAAATGACGACAAAAATAAATTCGAATTAGGACAGATTCATTATAGGGTAGTTCCAAAAACTATCTTTTGTAAAAATTTAACGCGGAGAGCGCAAAGAATATGCAAAGTTCGCAGAAGATATTGAAGTTTTTGAAACTACCCTATATTTAATTCAGATCGTCTTTTGAATAGGGACATCTATTATTGAATTACAGTAGCGTATAGTTTTTCAAAATATATATTTGTCATTCAAATATTATTTGACAATATTAAAATAGTCTAATTATTTAATCCATTCACAAGGAGTTCATTATGGCTGAGCTCATCGAATTCAAACTAAACGACAAAACGGTTAAACTAAATGTGGACGGCGATAGAATGCTGTTATGGGTTCTAAGAACCGATTTTGGATTAACCGGGACAAAATATGGTTGCGGAGAAGGTTTCTGCGGTGCATGTACTGTTTTAATTAACGATAAAGCCGAGCGTTCATGCAGTATTTCAGTTAAAAGTATTAAAGGAAAAGAAGTGACAACAATTGAAGGGTTGATGAAAAAAGGAAAACTTCATCCGTTACAAAAAGCTTTTGCAGATAACGATGCACTACAATGCGGCTATTGCACTCCCGGAATGATAATGAACGCTTACGGATTACTTAAGAGTAAGCCCAGTCCGACTTATGATGAAATAATTAAAGAGATGGAGAATAATTTCTGCAGATGCGGTGCTCAAAAAAGAATTGTCCATGCTATTCAAACAGCATTTGTAGAAATTAAGTAGGGAGCTGAAAATGAAAAATGAAAATTATTTAGATCTGGATTTCAAAGAAGTAACTACACCTTTCAAAGTTGATCGAAGAGAATTCATAAAATTAATGGGCGGAGGATTGCTTATTCTATTTTCCGTCGGTGATACTTTAGGATATATTCAACAAGAGCAAAGGAGAAGAGGCGAATTGCCTACAGATTTCAATGCATTTTTAAGAATTGATGAAAGTGGAAAAGTAACTTGTTTTACCGGCAAGATTGAAATGGGTCAAGGAATTATAACATCACTTGCACAAATGATTGCAGATGAATTGGATGTGTCACTTAATTCGGTTCAGATGATAATGGGTGATACTGATTTATGCCCTTGGGATATGGGAACGTTTGGCTCTATGACTACAAGATTTTTTGGACCTCCGTTAAGAGCCGCTGCCTCAGAAGCGAGAAATGTTTTAATAGCGATGGCTTCCGAACAATTAAAAGTACCGGCAGAAAAATTATCCATTGATAAGGGAGTAGTATTCGAAAAATCAAACAAGAAAAATAAAGTTACTTATGCCGAATTGACTAAAGGAAAGAAAATCGAACGGCATATGAAAGATAAGCCGAAATTGAAAGACCCATCTAATTTCAAAATTATGAATAAATCTTTTTCAAGAGTTGATGCAATAGAAAAAGTTACAGGTGAAGCAAAGTTTGCCGGCGATATGCAATTTCCGGGAATGTTGTATGCAAAAGTTTTACGCCCACCATCGCATGGGGCAAAACTTATTGATGTTGATTTATCGGCAGTGAAGAAGATGAATGATGTTACTGTCGTTCAAGATGGTGATCTTGTAGCTGTACTTCATGAATATCCCGATATTGCGGAAAAAGCTTTGCAAAAAGTAAAAGCAAAATTCAGTCCATCCGATTCAAAATTGAACAATGAAAACATTTATAGTCATCTTTTAGAAGTTGCCGGTGAGGGAAGAGTTATTTCTCATGAAG
>JAJYXU010000011.1 GCA_021801605.1 Bacteroidota bacterium | reverse complement strand
TCTCCTGCTGTTTAACAAGATCGTTGTTTACTTTTTCAGATTGAAGATTAGTAACAACCTCTTTCATTTCATTTAGAATTTTTTCCAGGTTTGCCGCAAGACGCTTAGATTGTCCAGACTCTTTCGCTTCCTGATTTAATTGTTCGAGCGATTTACGTATCGCTTCTTGCTGTTGTGCAAGCCGCTGCATCTGCGACATCATCTCTTGCGAAAATTGACCTTGGTTCATCATCTGCGTCATCTGGTTCAAATTCATCTGCTGCTGACCGAGTTTTTGCAACTGCTGCATCATACTCATTATTCCGCCGCCTTGACCGCCGCCGCTCATCATCTGATCCATTGCACCTTTCATCATGCCCGCCGCTTCATTTAGAGAAGCCATCGCGTTCTTCTGCATCTGTGCGGCAAGCTGACCCTGGTTATTTTGCATTGCATTCATTGATTGCTGCATGTCCGATAACGCTTTGCCGAGCGCTTTGCCCATCTCCGGTGTAATTGCAAAAGTCTTCTGAGAAAGGTTGCTCATTCTCTGAAGAACTTTTCCAAGATTACTTTGTATTTCGTTCTGCTCGCGCGAATTTTTTGAAAATTCTTGTGAGTAAGGACTCAACTGTTCCGTCTCATTCTTCAATTTCTCTTGATCTTTCGAAAGCGTTAACAGGTCATCAAGAATTTTCATCATGTCATAGAAAGTTTTCATCTGGTTCATCTGCTGCATTGCAGATTGCAACTCTTTCATCTGCTTTCCCATACCTTTCATGTTTTGTGAAAGCTGCTGTTGATTCTGCAGAGCGTCAGATTTTTGCAATTGTTTCAAATCATTTGACGCTTCATCAGAAAGCTTTTCGTTATTCTGTTGTTCAAATTCCTTTTGAAGTTTTTCGAGTTGATCTTTCGGCATATCTTTCATTCCGCCCATCTTATCATCAAGCTTATTCATCTCATCGTCAAGATTCTTCAGGTCTTTGGTTATATCATTCTGGCGTGTAGAAAGTTCATCGCGCTTCGGTTTATCGGAAAGATTCGATTGCTCCGTTTTATTTTTTAACTCATCAATTTTTTCTGCCAGATCTTGAGTGCGCTTTAACAACTCATCTATTTTTTGCTCAATCTGAATTCGCTTAAGAAGATTTAAAGTTCGTTCAATACTTTTCTTGATGTATTCTTCATTTGCTTTCATCTCTTCCATAGACATCTGAACGTTATCGCGATTCATACTTTTAAGTGCGTCTTGCATCCGCTTGAACAATTCTTTCAACTCCTCACTGCCCATTTTTTCAAGCAGTTCTTGCAGTTCATTATATTTTTTCAAAGTCTCTTCGGAAAGCAGATTATTCTTAGCCAACTCATTTTTCATTTCAGAAAGTTTTTGAGAAATTTCATCAACTTTTTTTCCGATCTCTTTAAATTTTTCTGCAGCTTTTTCCGCGCGTTCTTTTTCCTGCCACGAAATATCTTTCGAGTTCTGTTTAAGATCGTCGCTGATTTTCTGCATTTCTTGTTTTAACTGCTCCGCTTCTTTAAGAGTTTTTGTTAAATCTTTAGCAGCATCATCTTGCTTGTTCTCTGCCCCGGTAAAAAGCTCGTTTAGTGATGGAACGGTGATTGTGAATTGTTGTGTCTTGGCTGACTTCAGCCCGCTGATTATATCGTTATCAAACACTTCTAAATAACAAGATAGAATTTCACCTTCTGCAAGAACAAGCGGGGCAAGATCCCAGACAAAATAAATTTCATCTTCTTTTAACTGCGTTGAAATTGTTATTGGAATTTTAGTGAACTCATCACTTGGTTGACGATACTTTGACGAAGAGAGTCTGTAGTTCAAATTCATTTTGGTGAAACCGTAGTCATCTGTAATTTTTGAAACAATTGAAATTTTTGATTCTTGTCCAAGTTTAATATTTCCGGTTGGAGAGATTAGTTCTACCGTAGGTGCGGCATCCGGTAAAACTTTGATTGAGTAAGTAATCGGATTTATGTTCGTGAATCCTTGAGTGTCTTCAATGAGCATTTGATAATTGACATCCTTTGAGATGGAAAATTCAACTGAAGACTTTGCGGAAACAGTACTCATTTTTTTGTTTGTGCTGTCGCTGAATGAAACCACCGCTTTTGAAAGCTCACGTGAGGAATTCAAAGTAATTTTAATTTTGCTGCCCGGAAGCGCGGTAATGTTTCCGTTATCTTTTTGGATTTGTTCAGGTAAACGCGAATAAGCGGGCGGAAAGATGGTCAGATCAAATCCGGTAATGTTCGGGCGGTTGATAACAGAAATTTTGTAAATCCCGCTTGTAATTTTTTCTGCCGAAGCGGAGTATTCAAAAGAGCTTTTTACGGAACGAACTTCAAAAATAAAATTACCAAGCGAATCTGAGAGTAATTTCTTTTCGGAGAATTCCGATTGTTCTTGGGATTTTGTTGAAAGAATTATTTCAGCCGGTTGTTGCCCGGTTGTCCTTATCCGAATAGTAACATCTTGACCTTTAGCTATTTCGGTGTTTCCGGGTTGAACCACGAAAACAAATTTCGGCGGCGGTGTAAAATTTTTGCTGTAATGAATTAACCGGTATGCGGCGGAATTAAATCCCGGTATAAACGACACAATTATTATCGTCAAGAAGAACGCAAACAGACTAATTCTAAAAAATTTCTTTGTTGCCGAAAAATCAACAACCCGCCTAAAATCTAATCCTTCTGTTTTGCTATAAACATTTTTGAAAGCCGCATCAATAAGTTGGTTTGAATAGTTGCTGTTCTTCTCGTTTAATATTTGAACGGCATTGGCAAGTTCATCTTTAATTTCCGGAAAGTAATAGCCGATCTTCTTAGAAGTCTCTACATAATCCGGATTTGAGTAGTAGATAAAATCTTTTATGAAGGGATACGCGACATAAAAGGCGAATAACAGCAAAGCAAATGATGCCATCAAATAAAATAGAACAGTTCTAAAACCGGAATTAAAATTTCCAATTAGTTCAAATAGAACAATGATAAGGAATACAAAACATACTTCAGCGATGAAGATGGAAAGTTTTTTCAAACCATCTCTTCGTTTTTCGCGTTCAACAACATTGCGAAGTTTTTTTTGTATTTCTATTAAAGAATTTTTCATTCTTAATTTTGTTCTAAGCTGCTAAGTTTTTCAATTCATCAATGCCCAAACTATTAGATTTGTTCCGAACTTCAATGCTTCTTCTCGTTTTTGCGGTGGATCTTTGTGCACTTCCGGATCAGTCCATCCGTCGCTTGGATTACTTTCATAAGTATAATAAACACAGAGTCGCCCGTTAACAAAAATCCCAAATCCTTGCGGGGGTTTACCATCATGCTCATGCGTTTTTGGTACACCGCTCGGAAAATCATAAAAGCAATGATAAAGTCCGTAACTAAACGGAAGTTCAATCAGATCTTTTTCCGGGAAAACTTTTTTTATCTCTCTGCGGAATGCTTTGTCTAAACCGTAATCGTCGTCAACATAAAGAAATCCGCCGTTCTCAAGATATGCCCGTAGTTTTTTGGCATCCGAATCTGAAAAAACAACATTGCCGTGTCCCGTCATGAATAAAAATGGATACGCGAAAATATTTCCGCTTGTCAGATCAACAAATTCATACACAGGTTTTGTTTTGATGTTGGTATTCTGTGCAATAAACTTTAGAAGATTTACTTCTTCAGATGGATCGTTATACCAATCTCCTCCGCCGTTGTATTTTAGTCTAGCGATCTTAAATTTGCCTTCATCTTGCGCTGCGGCAATTGTCGACAGCATAAAGAGAAGAAACAATATTTTATAAGTAATATTCATTCTTTCTTGATTAACCCTTCACAAAATAAAGATTTCATTCTCACTTTGCATAGGTAAAAGAGATAGAACGCAGATGACGCTAATTCACCCCGTGGAATAAATTAAGAATCAAATTGTTTCAAAAACACAAATGCTATTCCACGGGGTGGATCAGCGTTAATCCGCTAGATCAGATTTTATCCGCGTTCTATTTTCTATTAACTTTGTAATAAGAAAAACAATTGGCGAGACAACCATGAAACTATTTTTTAATCTTTTCATCTTTTCTTTTTTTCTTCTTTACTCTGTTCACGCACAACAAAACAGCTTCGACAGCTACTTCACTGATCAAACAATGCGTATTGATTATTTTCACATTGGTGATGCAGCAAGTGAAATGGTTACTATTGATCACGTTTATCAGTATGGGATATGGGCAGGAAGCACCAAAAATTTGATTGACGACTTTAACAACGGTGCATATTATTACAAAATTTTTGATGCGGCATCCGGTAAACTTATTTTTTCACGCGGATTTGATAGCTACTTCAAAGAATATCAGACCAGCGATGATGCATCGAAAGGAATCAAGCGAACATACCATGAAAGCGCGATCATTCCATACCCAATTAACAAAATCAAATTTGTTTTAGAGAAACGCGATAAGCAGAACAAATTAAACGAAGTCTTCTCAACCGAAATTGATCCGGACGATCTTTACATCGTCAAAGATGCAGTTAAGGACAATGCGGTGAAAGTCTACAAAAGTCATCTCAGCGGCGATCCTCATTCAAAAGTTGATATTGTTATTCTTGGCGATGGCTACTCTGCAAGCGAACAGAAAAAATTTGAAAAAGATTTGAAACGCTACACAAATATTTTTCTGAACCAAGAACCGTACAAGACAAATAAAGATAAATTTAATATTTACGGTGTGTTCAAGGCATCGGAAGAAAGCGGAATTACCGAACCCGGCGCCAATATTTATAAGAATACAACTCTTGGAACAAGATTCTATTCGCTCGGCTCGGAAAGATATGTGCTGACTGAAGAAAATAAAAATTTAAGAGATTTAGCAGCGCATGTTCCTTACGACGCAATTTATATTATGTGCAATAGCGCCCGTTACGGGGGTGGCGGAATTTATAATTTATACTGTACATTCGCAGCGGATAATCAATTCAGTCCATACATTTTTTTGCATGAGTTTGGTCATTCATTCGGCGGATTAGCCGATGAGTATTATACCTCCGATGTTGCATACAACGAGTTTTACCCGCAAGAGCAAGAACCTGTTGAGCCGAACATAACTCGGCTGCTGGATAAAAATAATTTGAAATGGAAAAATTTGACTACACCCGGAATAGAAATTCCGACTCCGTGGGGAAAAGAGAATTACGATAAAATGGATTACACGTGGCAGACAGAAAGAAGAGAGATTAATAGACATATTGCCGGACTGAAGCGGAACAAAGCCCCTCAGAAAGAAATTGAAGCCGCACAAAATGAGTATAACAAAAAAGATAAACTGCATAGTGATGAGGTGGATAAATATCTAATGAGCAGTAAATACTGGAACAAAGTTGGTGCGTTTGAAGGAGCCGGTTATTCGGCAAAAGGAATGTATCGTTCTATGCTCGATTGTTTAATGTTCTCAAAAGGAACAAAACCATTTTGTAAAGTCTGTGAAGAACATGTTGGAAAAGTAATAAAACGTTTTGCGGAGTGATTAATAAGAAATCAAATTCTAGCGTAAAGCAAAAAATAGTTAGCTTATAGTTACAAACACGGCTATTTCTGCAAATCAACATTCCCACCGGAGAGAACGAGTGCAACTTTCTTAACGGCTAACTTTAAGTCTCCAAATTGCTTTTACGTAATCCCAAGTTTATGTTACCAAGTGTAAACTTAGAAAAGAACTCAAAATGGTAACAACAGCAAAAAAGTTAAGATTCAATACGAAGTAACTTTTAGAAAGCGTATCGCGCGGCGAGGAGGTTGTAATAACTATGCGCGGAAAACCTTATGCTAAACTCGTTCCTATTAAAAAGGCAAAGAACAGAAGCGATTCTTCAAATGAACTATTCGGCATTTGGAAAGATAATGAGAAAGTTAAAGACGTAAATAAATATGTAAGAACACTTCGAAAAAGAAGATTCAATGCTGTTGATTGACACCGATGTTTTGATTTGGTATTTGCGCGGGAACGAAAAGGCAAAACAATTATTGGAAAAACAAGATTCATTTTTCATCTCGGTTGTTACATACAAAGAACTTACATTGCTTAGGGGAGCTTTAAGAAATTGGACTGCGCGGATATTATTTATAAATGAAGAGATCTCAACCAAAGCCATGTTCTATGTAGAACAGCACTACTTGAGCCATTCTTTAGAATTTGCCGATGCATTGATAGCTGCAATTGCGGTAATAAACGGTTTTGAATTGTGCACGGCTAATCAAAAGCATTATCAAATTGAGACCTCTGAAAAATTAAGAATAGAACGCAGATGACACAGATTAAACGGATTAACGCAGATTTAATCCGCGAAAATCTGCCAAATCCGCGTCATCTGTGTGCTATTAAAAATGTTGCAGTCCTGT
>JAJYXU010000106.1 GCA_021801605.1 Bacteroidota bacterium | reverse complement strand
AACGGCTTTTTCATCATCGAGCTTTATTTGCGACACTTTCGATTTTTTTATTTCTGCTATAACTTGAAACAAAGAATATTTTTAAACAAGTTTTTTTTGGTTCCGCAATACGGTCTCTTATCTCAATTATTTAGCCAGTTAATAGATGCTCTCAAATCTTCCGTTCTTAAATAGCTATTGAAAATTACTGAAAATTGCCCCTCAGCCTTAAAAAAAAGATAATCTCTATTAGTTGACAGAATCATTCCGTTTATTGAGATTGTATCTGTTGCATTTAATTTAATTTCTTTCACAACCTCAAAGGTTTTATAATCCACCAAATAAAATGTGTTGCCAAAATTAGAATAAACATACATTTTGTTTTCAGTTGTACCGGGTTCTGTGGGCGAACTATTGCAACCCAAGGTTATAAGAGTAATTAAAACTAGTTTAAAAATCTTCTTGATCATTTTTTACCTTCATTTATGGAATTATCATATTATATGGTCCTTTTACCGGGATTGTTTTTATTACTTCATTATTATTTACTGCTAATGAACCAAAGTTGGTACCAAAGAAAATCCAAGTTTTTTAGCTTGTCTTTCCAATCGTTTTCTTAAATGCTCTTCATATTTTTGTCAATCCAATACCAGGACTTTTTGTTAATGTAATTTTTCCATCAACGACTTTTGTCCCAATAAATGGATCGTTCTTTATAAGAAGATTACCGTCAAGATCAGCCCATTGTGTTTCAGGCGCTAATTGGGAAACTGCCGAAATACCGCACGATGTTTCCGTCATACAACCCAGCATAACTTGCATACCCAAAGACTTTGTAAGAGTCAACATTTTATGTGCTTCTCTCAATCCTGTACATTTCATCAATTTGATATTAATTCCGGAATAAACGCCGTAAGCTTTTATAACATCCGGAATTCTTTGTACAGCTTCGTCTCCAAATGTTGGAAGCATGCTTTTTTCTGTCAGCCACGTCATATCGTCAACCATAGTTTTAGGCATCGGTTGTTCAACTAATTTTACATTTTTTTCGCTTAGCCAGTTAATCATATCCAACGCAAAGAATTTATCTTTCCAACCCTGGTTAACATCTACAATAATTGGTTTATCGGTTACCGAACGGATTGTGTTGATCATTTCTTTATCGTTTTCGCGGCCGAGTTTTACTTTTAGGATTTTATATTCTTCCGCTTCCTTTACTTTTTGTTTTACGATTTCATTTGTATCAATGCCTATGGTAAATGAAGTGTACGGCGTTTTATCTTTGTTAAAGCCCCATATCTTATGCCATGGTTTTCCAATTAATTTTCCGACAAGATCATGAAGAGCAATATCAACAGATGCCTTTGCTGCAGGATTAAATTCATCAATACCATCAACATATTCCAAGATGCTTTCCAATTCAAACGGATCTTTGAATTGAGAAAGATTCACTTTGGATAAAAATTTTGATGCGGATTCTTGAGACTCGCCTAAATAAGGAGGCATTGAGGCTTCACCGTATCCCGTTATTCCCTCATATTCTATTTGGGTCAGCACTACCGGTGTTGTTGTTCTGGAACTAGACGCTAAAGTAAAAACATGTTTTAATTCCAGTGTGTAAGGTTTAAATGTTAGTTTCATGTTCGAATTCTTTTTTATGATACTGATATTTTTAGAAAAAGTATTTGTATTTAATCCGCTTGTTAAAATTGTTCCGCCAATTATACCAGTGTTGATAATAAATTTTCTACGATTTTGTTTCATTACATTTCTCCAAGGTAGAATTTATTTCTCTTCATTGAGGAAACTCCGTTTTCATCAATTGAATTCAGAATTCTTTTGGCTCGAATAAAATGATTCAGCCGAAACTCACTAAAATCCTCTGCGTTTTTATCAAGTGAATTAATTTTTACTCTGCCGGAAGCATGTATAAATTTTAAATCACCAATGTATATTCCAACATGTGTAACTCTTTCTTTAGTCGAATCTGTAGCGTGGAAGCCAAAGAACAATAAATCGCCGGCACGTAAATTTTGGAAACCAGTTTTAGTATCAACTAAAATACCGGTATTTACTTGCTGCGAAGCATCTCTATCTAAAACTATTCCGTTTAAGAAATAAACTGTTTTCGTAAAACCGCTGCAGTCCATTCCTTTTGCCGAAGTTCCGCCCCATAAATAGGGTATGCCCATAAACGATTCTGCTGTCAAAACAATATCGGCTTCGGTCGGATTTTTTTTACTCAACCATGTAATGAAATTTTCGCAATTATTCTTTTCAACAAAAGCAATTCTGCCATCGGGGTATTTAACTTTGTAAAAGTTATTTTCCTCACCAAGATTAATTAAAATATTTCCGGCTGTTAAGTCTGAAACGCGAAGTGACATTTCAGTTGGTTTAGAAAAGGAAAAACCATATTCTTTTATGTAAATAACTTTTCCCGAATTCAACCATTCATCAAGTTGAGGTTTGTTCATCGGTGTAACACCGTCTTCATCAACCCAAGCAATGTAATTGTCTGGCGTTTGAATCAAATAAAACCCGGGAGCTTTTTTGTAAATTTTTACGGGTGTTCCAAGTAGAGTTTGAGTAGCTAATTCAGCGGAGTGAGCCGGTGTTGATCTAATATTCGCAACGGATAAATTAACAACGCCATATATCTTATCGCCCAGATCTGGTTCGGGCAATAAACGAATTTCATCATTAAAATTCAGATCACGGGTTTCTAGGTTATTCAACAATTTTTCTTTTACCTCCGGAATATTTGTTTCACCCGTTAAAGTAAAAACGTTTGCACTATCAATAGCAGTTATTTCAAAAATGGCAACTCTTTTATCCGGGGTATATTGATTTTTGATTTCTTCTATAATTTTAGTTACCGGATTCATTTTATCTTCCTGAGCATTTACATGAATAAATGCTAAAAAAAATGTTAGTAATGTAATTGCTGTTCCCTTCTTCATAGCTCTCTCAAAAGTGTTTTATTAAATAAAACTTGTTAACTAATTTCTCGTTTTATTTATTTTGGACAGTAGTCATTTGTTTTCAATGTTTTCATCTTCTTCAAATGGGATGAAAAAAAGAGTAGCAAGACCTGGTATTGCCATTAATAATACAATAATAAAAAATAATTTATATCCTACCGCTTGTTGAATGTAACCGCTGATTAGACCTGGCAGCATCATTCCCAAAGCCATTATACCGGTTGATATTGCAAAGAAAGTTGTTTTGTATTCACCTTTAGAAATATACATTAAGTAAACCATGAATGCGGTAAAACCAAAACCGTAACCAAACTGTTCAATTGCAACCAAAGGGAAAGCCAACTGTATTGGAGGTTGTGCATAAGCCATGTATAAATAAGCAAGATGTGGTACATTCAAAGTGATTGCAAAGAACCAAATGCATTTCTTTAAACCATATTTTGAAATTACCCATCCGCCAGCAATGCCTCCCAGAATTAAACAAATCACTCCGACTGTTCCATAAACAATACCTACTTCAGAAGTTGATAAACCAAGTCCTCCCACTTCGTGTTTATCAAGAAGAAATGGCGAAGCTAATTTAACAAGCATTGCTTCTCCAAATCGGTAAAAGAGAATAAACAGAAGTATTGCCCAAATTCTTTTTTGAGAAAAATATTGAGCAAATATTTTTACATAAGAAGTTCGTTCTTTTGAAATCCTGGGCTTATCCATTTCAGGGTATGGCAGTATAAAACGATGATAAATAAAAACTAAAAGAAAAATGCATGCGGATATACCAAATACGATTGTCCAGCTTAAAAGAATATTATTGAGTGATACTTCAAATTGCCCTGCTAAATAAACTAAAAATCCAGAACCAAATATCATTGCTATTCTGTAAAAGACTGATCTTATTCCAACAAAAAAAGCTTGATCTTCTTTATTTAGCGCAAGCAGATAAAGTCCATCAGCCGCAATATCATGAGTGGCAGAAACAAATGCACCAATAGTAAATGCCAGCAATGAAACCGTAAAGTAAACAGGTAGATGCAATGTAAATGCAATAAAACCAAGACATCCAGACATGAACAGTTGTGTATAGATAATCCAATTTCTTTTTGTAGAAAGATTATCAACTAGCGGACCCCAAAACATTTTAATAACCCATGGCAAATAAAGCCAACTTGTCCAAAACGCAATTTGAGCATTATCTATACCCATCCTTTTATAACAGATTACGGATACGGTATTTATCAAAATGTATGGAATACCTTCGGCAAAATAGAGAGTTGGAACCCAAGCCCATGGATTTCTACTTGTTGGTCTTTGCTCCGTCATTAAAATTTACTCCAGGAATATTTCAATAAAATATTTTGATATCATATTATAATATTGTCTTAGCCATAAAAGCCGCACCGATTTCCGGAGGGTTTTCTGCTGACACAATTTTTACGTTTGGTAAATGAAGTTCTATTTTTTTCTTAAACATTGCAGAATAAAGATTGTTTGTTGCTATTGTTCCACCGATCAAACATAATTTTAATGTTTCCTCTCCAACCATATTAAATATTGATTTGACATGCAGTAAAAGTTCATCAGATTCTTCTTCTAATATTTTTTTTGCTATTCTATCTCCATTTTGAGCTGCTTCAATTACTTTCGGGGCAAATGAAGCGATGTCAAAATTATTTCTATACACTTCCGTGATTAATTGAGAAGAATCAGTAATCCCGAAATCGCGTTTTAAAATCTCTGTTAATACGGTTTTATCACCTCTTCCATCAAATTCTTTTGCGATTTGATTTAGTCCCTTCCGTCCTAATGTGCTGCCGCTTCCTTCATCACCAATTAATCTTCCAAATCCACCAACACGGTGTATTTGGTTATTTCTATCTTTTCCAAAAATCACAGAGCCTGTTCCTGCAATTAGCAATGAACCGGGTCCACTGGAAAAAGCTCCTTCAAGCGCAATTCGCGCATCGCTATCAACATTGAACGATTTGAAGTAATAACCTTTTGATTCTGCATATTGTAAAAAATCTTGTTTTAATTTTTGAGCGTCATTCGGTCTGCCTGCACCGGTTGTGCCAATTAATATTGAAGCGACATCATCCGGTGAAATTTTCAAGTATGCTATTAATTCGAGAATTAGTGAAAGGATAGTTTCACTTACCTTTTGAGTTCCTATAATTAAAAAGTTGGATGGACCGCCCTGGCATATATACAAAGGATTCAAATTAAAATCGGTTATTACACATTTTGTTTTTGTGCCGCCGCCGTCTAAACCGATTAAATATTTTTTTTCCACTATAGACCTAAAAATAATTCAGACTTGCTTCAAAAAAGAGTTAATTAATACTCAGATTAATTACTCATGTACTTTAAATACTCGATTAAACCTGCATAAATTTTTTCTGCCAAATCCTTACGAAAACTTTCATCAAAAAGTTTTTCTTCATCTTCGGCATGAGATAGAAATGCTTGTTCAACCAATATTGCCGGCATCTCCGACATTCGAGTAACACGGTAATTGAAAGATCCAACAGAACCGAATGGTTTAAGATCTAATTCGATTAATTTATCAAAAACTTTTTTGGCTAATTTTGCCCAAAACGGATTATGATAGAATGTACAAGTTCCCGAGGTGCCGAGAAATTCATTTTCCGGATCGCTTGCATTTGCGTGGATACTAAAATGAATATTTGCATCGGAGTTTGTTACTGTATCTCTTTTAGCTATGAGTGTCATATCCTTATCGGAATCTCTAACTTGCAATACTTCAGCACCATATTTTTTAAAAAGAGTCTCTAACATTTTGCAAAGTTTTAAATTAATCTCTTTTTCTTTTATTCCTGATAAACCAACAGCGCCGATATTACTTCCGCCATGTCCCGCTTCGAGAGATATTTTTATTCCCTTCAATGGTAGTGTATTTTCTAAATTATAATTTGGCGGATATTTTATTTTGAAAATCAATTCCTTCCCATTAGGTTTTATTTCATATCCCCAAATTTTTGATGTCTTTAAGTTGACATATATTTTGTAAGTCTCTTTTGATGTTTGCTGCCATGTTATCTCTTCAATGTACCGCAAATTACTTTTATGGATGATCCAGGTGCTGCTTGTTTTCACGCCGTATAAATTAATGATTATCCTTTTCTGTTCGGGATCTGGATAAATATCATAAGGTACATTTTCAAGATAAGGGATTTTAACAATATCAGCAGAAGCAGAAGGATAGCATGAAATGGGATTGATAAAATAACTTGGAGTAATAGAAAATGCTGGTAGCTCTTTTATGAATTCACGATTTATATATCCTTCTTCAGTGTCACTTAAATGTATTCTGTAATAATCTCCGAAAATTCCGGTTGATTTTAGAATTACGTTTTTCGGAAGTTCGTTTCTTATCGGCGCACCTAATCTTATAGGTGCAAGAGTAAAAGTCAAAAGAGAGTTATCTTGAGTAGTTGTTAGTAATGGAAAATAAGTGTACACTTTAATAAATAAACTGCCATCGAGTAATTTCTCAACTGTATTTTGA
>JAJYXU010000068.1 GCA_021801605.1 Bacteroidota bacterium | reverse complement strand
CGATTCCGAGATTCTTCACTCCACTTCGTTCCGTTCAGAATTACACCTTGCGTAAGGTAACTGAATAATTACTTTTGACAGTCTCTTTTGTTTTTTAAAGGATTATTTCTTTAAGAGGTTTAATCCTGTTGCTGTCAAAGGAAATTATATCCAGCTTATTTATCGTGCCGAAAATTTCCGGATTCTTAGCATTAATTTCATCGGCTAATTTTTTACACTTTCTGGCATCAATACTATTGGCAATTCCAAGATGGGGTATAAAAGCAATATCAAGCCGCAATTCTTTTTCAAGAATTCCCGTATAAAGCGTATCATGAAGTCTCACAAAAATCCTATATCCTTCTTCGGGAACAAGAAATAGACCTATATAATCGCTGAATGAATCTTTAACAATCTGAGCACAACGCAAAACGAAATAAAATTCTTTGAATTTATTCGCGGCTTTTTCAACGTGAGATATAAATTGTTTTTCGGGTATATCTAAAGTCGGAAACACAACAGTGAAATGTGGTTCAACCAAATTGTAATATCGCTCGTCATGTTCTGATCTGAAGGATTGAATCCAATCATAATCCTTTTTCTCAAGATGAGGGTATGCCAAAACCAGTAAAGACATTTTTATTTAAGATATCTTTCTTTTAAAACATTGATATGATGATTCACATGACCTGCCATTATGTATGCCATAGCGCGGACTGTAAAAGAATTACCATTTGCAGTGCCTTTTCGCAATCCAACTTCATCCGAGAATTTATTAAACATAAGTATGTTGGATTTACGGAGCGCACAGAATTCTTCAACTAATTCTTTTAGTTTAACATCGTTATAGTTGGATTGCCGGATATATTCGTTTTCATCGAAGCCTGGTAGATCGTTTTTATCGTTACGTGCAAAGCGTAATGCCCGGTATGCAAACACCCGCTCTGTATCAATAATGTGTCCTACTAACTCGCGGACGCTCCATTTATCCGGCGCGTAGCGAAAGAGCGATTTCTTCTTAGTAACATTTTTCAGAATTTTTTTTATCTGATCAGTCTGCTTTTTCAAGATTTTAATGATTTCACCGTCCGGCACTTTATCAACGTAAGTATGATAGTATGCCGCGTATTCGTCTTTGTTCGGTCGTTTCATGATTCTCCTTTTGATAAGTCTCTGTTAATATAATCATTGTAGTCTAAAATTATACGTGGATATTTTTCTTTCATAAGATGAGATGAAAAAATGAAATCGGCAGAAGCCCGGTTACATGCTATTGGAATATTCCATACAACTGCAATGCGCAAAAGTGCTTTTACATCGGGATCATGCGGCTGTGGTTCCAGTGGATCCCAAAAGAAAATTAATATATCAATTTCATTTTCCGAAATTTTAGCCCCAACTTGTTGATCTCCGCCGAGCGGACCGCTCTTGAGTTTGTTTACCGTTAACCCCAAATCGTTTTCAAGCATTTTGCCGGTAGTGCCCGTTGCGTAAATTTCATGATCGCCAAGATTGCCGCGGTTATATTTTGCCCATTCTATTAAATCTTGTTTCTTGTTGTCGTGAGCAACAAGTGCAATCCGTTTCTTCTTTTGCATCTCTATGTTAACAAATTTTTTCATCTTTGTTCTCTCGAATAATTATTCTTTTTATTGCAAACAAAATTAGTGAAAGAAAGGGAGGATTGTTTAAACAAATTTGATTAAGAAAAATCAAGGCTTTGTGTGTTATATAAAGCGGGTTGTACTAAATGAGTTTGTTAAATTGCTCAACGGAAAGACCTGCTTGGCGGATAATTGCTCTTAATGTTCCTCGATCTAATTCTTTGTGGTCTGGAACAACAAGTTGAGCAAATGGTTCATTACGACGAAGAATAATATGACTACTTTGCTGCCGGCGGGCAATGAAGCCGGCTTTTAAAAGTACTCTAACACATTCTCGTCCCGAAATTTGCGGAAGAGTACTCATACAGCTACTAAGAGAGCTTCAAACCGGTCAGGAGGAATTGGGAGTTTATCTTCTTCAAGGGCGCTTATGTAAGCTTGAATTGCTTCACGGATGTTTGCAATTGCTTCTTCCTTAGTTGTACCTTGACTGAGGCAGCCTGGAAGACTTGGGCATTCTGCTACCCAATATTTATCTTCACCGGGATAAACAATTACTTGTCTCATAAATTATCTCCTAACTATTCTTCTTTAATATACTATTATTCTATTACCATTTTCAATTTATGCTTTTACGCAAAACCTGTGGGCAAAACCAATGGAACTTAGATTTTTTCTGAAGTTTAATGAAAAAAAAATTAAACAAGTTCAACCGAAAAAAGATATCGTTTGAAAAATAAAATTGATTTTGAATAAGGATTTATCAAAGTTGTAATAAATTCGATACAGAAATTTAGGAGAGAATTTATGTATTCACGCCGTCAATTCTTAAATAGAATTATCGCTTCAACGGGCGGAGCGTTTATTATTATGAAAACAGACGCACTTGCCAGAGTGACAGAAGCAGTTGGTAATCTTGATCAATCATTAAGTGCATCTGAAACTGCCGGTAATGAAGATTTCTGGACCAGCATACAATCCGCTTTTGATGTTGACCGTACGCTTATCAATTTGAATAATGGCGGCGTATCGCCTTCTCCTACAGTTGTTATGAACGCTATGAAACGCAATCTTGATTACTCAAATCAAGCGCCATCATATTTTATGTGGCAACATGTTGAACCGAAAATTGAAACTGTTCGCGAAAAACTTGCACTCGTCTTCGGATGCGATAAAGAAGAGATTGCAATAACACGCAACACCAGTGAGTCTCTTCAAAATATACAGCAGGGACTGAATTACAAACCCGGCGATGAAATTTTGACTACCACACAAGATTATCCGCGCATGCTTACAACATTTAATCAAATGGAGCGGCGTTTTGGTTTGAAAGTCACCAAAGTTAAGTATCCGGCACCACTCATAAATAAAAATGATTATGTTAATGCGCTCGCAAACGGGATTACTCCAAACACAAAAATTATTTTGATCAGCCATGTTTGTTTTCTTACCGGTCAAATTCTTCCCGTGCGCGATGTATGCCGCATTGCCCATGAAAAGGGAATTGAAGTAATTGTTGACGGCGCACATTCGTTCAATCATTTTCCGTATAAACTTTCTGATCTTGAATGTGATTACTTTGGTACATCTCTTCATAAATGGACCTACGCACCGGTTGGAACAGGAATGTTATATGTGAAAAAAAATCTCATCAAAAAAGTTTGGTCTTTGATGGCTGCACCAAAAGAGATGGACGAAAACATTCGCAAGTTTGAAGAGATTGGAACTCACCCCGCCGCGAACCATAATGCAATTGCAGAAGCACTCGCATTTAATGAGGAGATAGGCATAGAAAGAAAAGCAGAGCGGCTCCGCTATCTACATAAACGCTGGATTAATCGCCTTCAAAAATATGAAAACGTAAAGCTCATGCTCAATATTGATGATGAATCCAATTGGGCTGGTATAGTAAATTTTACAATCGAAGGAGTTGATGTCGGCAAGCTTACAAGTTATCTGTTTAATAACCACAGAATCTTTACCGTAGCAATTGTCTTTGAAGAGTTTAACGGAATACGCGTAACGCCAAACGTTTATACTCTTATTTCCGAGATGGATCTGTTTGCAGATGTTTTAGAAAAAGTAGCTAAAGGAGAAGTGAAAGAGGTAATGAAATAGATGTAAGTAATTGATTCCTAAAATAAGATTAGACTCTAGTGTTCGATATTTAACTTCACTTTATCCGGTACATTAAAGAGATCTTTAAGAATGTATCCCTTTTCCATTAATTCTTTTTTATTATCAATAATAAAGTCTTTTACGATTTCTATCCCGATAACTTTTGTTATTCCTGTTCGCAATACCTGTTCTCGATCTACGTAAACATCTCCTTTGAACGGCAGCATTGGATTAAAATCGAAATCTTGTTCTTTTGCCAGAGGGCGAATAGTATATTGATATTCTGCGGGAACGGAACGGACTAAACCAACAAGCTCAAAATTAGGAACACCATCACGAATCCCAAGAACAATTCCTCCGCTATAGCCGCGGTTAAAAACAGCGTCAATTAAAAATGTATGGCTTTCTTTTCCCGGACTGCTGACGATGGCTTTCGAAATCATTTTATAATTCATTGGAAAGCCGAACACATAAACAAAACTTCCCCATTCAAGCTCGCTTGATTTTCCCCAAGGATATTTGAAAACCGGCATCGAAATTGTTTTATTAAAAGAGAAATGTCTTCCCAGTAGGGCTATATCTTTGACCTTATCTATTAAGATAATATCAACTTCCCCGTTATCCGGAAAATCGGGAATGTAGTTTGTCTGTTTTGTTTTGATTGAAACGCTTTGAACGAATTGTGAAAACGATCCATCGGGATTTATAAAATGAGAAATAATTGTATCTGGGAAAGAAACAATATGTGCAACAGTTATTAGAGCAACCGTCCCCTGATCTTCGAATATTACAGTTGAAGTTCCTGAAGCCGTGCGGTTGAAATTAATTTGTTCAACTGCCGCTTTACTCAAATTTATTTTACTTACTTCGCTCGCTCGAAATTTACTCGTTACATCGAATACATAGCTTGTATAAAACGCTATACTGTTTATAAGCCGGATTGAACCGCTGACTTCTTCGAGCTGCCTGGAAGAATTTCTGTAAGGAAATTCACTATCGTATTGACCGTCGTTCAATGCCGGATAGATTCTGTCGTAAAGCGATGATGAAGAGCATGAAAGAGTTGTAAATAAAAGTACAACCGCAAATAAAATTGTGAAGCAGATCTTTTTGATCATATTACCGCCCTGCGGATATTTGTTTTGTTGTAAATCTAATTCAAAAAAAACTATGAGGAAAGGAATATTCTTTATTAAACCGGGACTGTCTCAAAAAATTAGATAGTCATTTCGAACGAAGTGAGAAATTTTTGATCTATTCCCCAAAGATTATGATTAGGTTAGCGGAAAGCACATCACTCGCCTAACAAACCTTCCAAATCTTTAAAGACGGAAATTATAGCCCGACCTTTTTCCGACAGGCAATATTCAATATGCAAAGGTTTTAGTTTGACTACAGTTTTTACCAATAGTCCGGCTTCTACTAACTCTTTTAATGCAGCGGCTACTGACTGTTTATTAGAACCATGTAATTGGTGTAACAAGGTATTAAACCGTAAAGGACTTTCAACTGCCAAACGTAAAATCCACGGCTTCCATTTGCCCGAAAACAACTTCAAAAGCTCTTCAGTAGGACATCTTTCAAGATTTATTTTTTCATTTTGAGTAGTCATCTTTTTCTGACTTATTGCAGAAGTTTTTTATCGAGTCTATCTTTGTGCAAAGATAAATTAAAAACATTAAAAAACATAAATCAAGGAAGATTATGACAAATCAAAACAACAAAAAGCTTTTTGAGCCAGTAGAGCTCAATAGAATTAGATTAAACAATCGCATAGTTATGGCACCAATGACAAGATCAAGAGCAATTGGTTCTATTCCCAACGACCTCATGGTTTCATATTATTCGCAAAGAGCTTCGGCTGGTTTAATAATTACTGAGGGGACTTCCCCTTCACCGAATGGACTGGGATATGCAAGAATACCAGGTATTTACAGCAAAGAACAAATTGATGGATGGAAAAAGGTAACAGATGAGGTTCATGAGAAAAAAGGAAAAATTTTTATACAATTAATGCATGTGGGTAGAGTTGCACACGCAGCTAATATGCCTGAAAATTCAAGGATACTTGCTCCTTCTGCTATTAGCGCTAATGGTGATATGTGGACTGACTCGCAAGGTATGCAATCCTTTGGTATGCCTACAGCAATGACACAAACAGATATTGATAATACCATTCAGGAATTTGTACAAGCTGCCCATAATGCTATAGAAGCCGGATTTGATGGAGTAGAAATACACAGCGCCAATGGTTATTTGCTGGAACAATTTCTAAATCCACATGCCAATACAAGAAGGGACAACTACGGTTTGAGCTATGAAAATCGCTGTAGATTTGTTATAGATGTCTCAAAAGCTGTTGCAAGTGCCATTGGTAAGGAAAAGGTAGGTATAAGACTATCTCCGTATAGCACCTTTAATGACATGCCCAATTATGACGAGATATTTTCTACTTACGATTATCTAAGCAAGGAACTTAATAAGATTGACCTCTTGTATATCCATCTGATTGATTATGCAGCCAGGAATAATAAAGACGGTTTACGTTTAATAGATGCTATTAGAAACAACTTTGGTCAAATTTTAATTTTGAATGGCGGCTACACTAAGGAAAGAGCCGAAGAAGCGGTTACAGCCGGTAAAGCGGATTTAGTTTCTTTTGGTTCGCCATTTATATCAAATCCTGATCTTCCATACAAGCTAAAAAATAATATTCCGCTTACTCTGCCAGATACGAATGCTTTTTATACCCCTGGGCAAACCGGATATACCGATTATCCATTTAGCGAATAA
>JAJYXU010000016.1 GCA_021801605.1 Bacteroidota bacterium | reverse complement strand
AGGACTGCAACATTTTTAATAGCACACAGATGACGCGGATTTGGCAGATTTTCGCGGATTAAATCTGCGTTAATCCGTTTAATCTGTGTCATCTGCGTTCTATTCTTAATTTTTCAGAGGTCTCCATTAGTTATTACTATTGTATACCAGACTATATTTTAGTTAATTTTCGATTAAGGAACTAACCATTAAGTTTTTGGGTTCTGTAGAAAAGGAGAAAATCATGTTACAAGTTCAAGACGTAGATCTTACGCCGAATCCTCAGGCTCTAAAGTTTGTCATCAACGAAAAATTATTGAATAGAGAAACACGCAACTTCAAAACAAAAGAAGAAGCGCAAAACGATCCGCTCGCAAAAGGTATATTCGAAATTCCAGGTGTGGTTTCTGTTTTCTATATGGATAAGTTTATAACAATCGAAAAAGAAGCTAAAATTGCATGGGGTCAAATTCAACGTCCGTTCGTTGAGTTTATCAAAAATTTTGATAAGTCATTGATACCCGCAGAAACTGTTACCACACAAATAAGCAGTGAAGAAGAAACTGCACTTCTAAAAAAGGTAAATGAAATTTTAGATCAGCGAGTCCGTCCGGCACTTGCAGGAGACGGCGGCGGTCTGCAAGTTACAGGAATGGAAGGATTGACACTTAAGATTCGTTATCAAGGCGCGTGCGGCAGCTGTCCAAGTTCAATTAGAGGAACTCTCGTAGCAATCGAAAATTTATTGAGACGCGAAGTAAATCCTGCTATAGAAGTAATTTCCGATTAACGGAATTATCGGTTTAAAATGAAAAACCCCGCTCGATGGCGGGATTTTTTTTGTAGCAACAAATTTTATTTAAGTGTTGTTACTTTGCTAATATCGTCTAGCTTTACAAACTTCTCTTGAAATTTATAACTGTTGCCGGATTTGACTGTTTTAATGAACTTTACATTAACAACGGTTGACTTAACTTTGCCTTTTGCCTTGTCACCAAAGGATTGGGTTTTTGCCATGACTTTTCTTCCTTAATTTTGATGACAAATTTAAGAAAAATCTTTTTAACAGCCAAAGAAGAGCAGCTTTTTAGATCAAATCTGCAAATTCAGCTTGAACCACAGCTAATAAGTCGTTCGGTGATAAGTTTAATTGCATTCCTCGAACTCCGGCACTGCAAAAAATTCTATCAAACAGTTGTGCGGTTTCATCAATAAATGTAGGAAATAGTTTTTTCATACCAATCGGTGAACAACCCCCACGTATGTATCCAGTCAAAGGCTGCAGTTCTTTTACTTTGATCAACTCGGTTTTTTTACTGCCGCTTGCCGTTGCTGCTTTTTTTAGATTCAACTCAAAATTGCCGGGGATGACAAAAACCAATAATTCATTCTTCTCATTTCGTGCAACAAGTGTCTTGAAAACCATTTCCGGTTCAGCGTAAATTTTGTGCGCAACAGAGATAGCATCAATCTCGTCTTCGTTCGATTCATATTCGATAGTTGAGTGGGAAATATTTTTGGATTCTAATATCCGGATGGCATTTGTTTTCATCGTTTTATCTATTATATCAAAGAGGTTGTTTCATAAGTAAAAATTTTTAAATAATAGACCGCTGATAAACACAGATTAAACAGATTTTCACAGATTTTTTATTTGAATAATTACTTATGAGACAACCTCTTAAAAAGGTCATCCAACTTTCGACAAAATTAAATCTGCTAAAATTCTTCCGCTCTCTTTCAATTCATAATCGCTTGCATTTGTAACAGGCACGGTTACTTCTTTCTTTTCTTCAATCTTAATTCCTAAATATTTTACACGCTCTTCCTCTCTCTGTTTCCGTTTCAACTCTGCTTCATCCCTTTCCTGTCTGCGAATAGTTTCGTTTAAGGAGATCTCTTTCTTTTCACGGTTTTTGGCAAACTCTTCAACATCCTGCAATAAGTACTGATACTCGGGATCTTTCTTTATACGATCATCATGCTTCTTTTGAAGAGACGGAAAAGATTTTGAAAGATCAGAAAATCTTTTGAACTGTGCAGATGGAATTTGATCCCACGGCAATGCGCTGGGTTGGCTGCTTTCACCAAATTCTTTAGCATTAAATTGAGATGGGAAATTAATATCCGGCTTAACTCCTAAGAGTTGAGTGGTACTGCCTGTAATACGGTAAAATTTTGCAATCGTGAGTTTGAGTTGTCCCAACTTTTTGTTTGGAACTTGAATCGCACGGTTCAGATCAATCATGTTTTGAACCGTTCCCTTTCCATATGTATTTGAACCAAGAATTAATCCTCTTCCGTAATCTTGAATTGCGGCGGCAAATATTTCAGAAGCAGATGCGCTAAAACGATTTACTATAACGGCCAAAGGACCATCATAAATTATGTTTGGGTCGGGATCCTGATCAATTTCAATATTATTTGCTGAATTCTTTACCTGAACAACCGGACCATTTTTTATAAATAATCCTGTAAGTTGAATTGCCTCTTGAAGCGATCCACCACCGTTATTCCGCAGGTCCAAAATCACACCATCAACTTTTTGTTCTTTTAATTTATTTAAAATGTTTTTTACATCGCGTGTTGTGCTGGTATAATCGGGTTTACCTTTTTGCTGTCCTTCAAAATCGGTATAGAATGATGGCAGTTTAATTACACCAAGTTTAAAATTCATGCCGTTTTCTTTGACGTTAAGTATCTCATCTTTTGCAGCCTGCTCTTTTAACTGAACTTCTTCGCGCACAATTTTAATTTCAGTCGGAGGATCACTAGGACTATCTTTCGCTTTTAATATTTGCAAACGAACAAGTGTTCCCTTCTTCCCGCGAATCAATTGAATTGCATCATCTAAACGCCATCCAATAACATCTACCATTTCACCATCTTCACCTTGAGCAACTCCAATAATTTTATCTTCTTCGTGAAGTAACCCACTTTTATAAGCGGGGCCGCCGGGGACAATGCTTGCAACGGTAGTATAATCACCATCCTGTCTTAGCGTTGCACCAATTCCTTCAAGAGAAAGTTTCATTGCTATATTAAAATTTTCAGAGGCAGACGGAGAGAAATAATCTGTATGCGGGTCATAAACCTGAGTAAAAGCATTCATGAATAGAGCAAAGACATCTTCCGCTTCGTATTGTAAAATTATTTTATGATAGTTATGATACCGTTTGGTTAAAAGGTCCTGTGTATTTTTCCAATCTTTACCGGCGAGTGTCATATTCAATACATCATTCTTAATACGCAAGCGCCATAGCTCATCAAGTTCTGCGCTTGATTGTGCCCAATCGGCTTTTTCACGATCCGGTGCAAAAGATTCTTTTACTGTGAAATCAAATTTTTGTTTGAGAAGATCATCAACATATCTGACTCTTTCACCGAGCCGTTTTTTAAAGACATTAAATATTTCGAAAGCCGGGACTAAATTTCCGGATTTTAAAAAATCATCCATTTGTGTTTTATACTTTTCGAATTTCTGGATATCACTTTTAACAAAGTATAGTTTGCTGTTATCCAAAGCTTCAATGTATTCTTTAAAAATAACAGCCGAGACCGAATCGTTTAGCGGCTGCTTTTTATAATGATAAAACGAAAGGAATTGTGTAATAACCTGACATTCACGTTTATATGTTTCATCGGGCAATACAACTTTATTCGAGTCTATTGAATGATCCTTTGATAAGACCTCACTCGGATTTTGTGCATAGTTAATTGATGTTAGCACAAAGAGAATAATAAGTACTAGTAGTTTCTTCATCTATTTTCCAGAATTAATAAGTTTTGAATATCTTACACCAAAATACAAGTTTAGTTTCATAAAAATAATGTTAATTTCAAGCAGACTTTTATTAATTCCATGCAGAATTATTTTTTTGCCGAATGGTTGTTGTTCATCGTGGTAGTTTCTTAGCTTAATTTAATTGTTTCTTTTTCAGTTCATGATCTTGATATTTTACTTCGTAGTGCCTGAATTGGACTTAGGATAGGTTCATAAGGGTGTTTTGAAAGGACAGGTGGAATAAAAAAAGTGAGAATACAAATTAAAATTGTATTCTCACTCTGAATTGGACCTCTCTAAAAAGCTGAGCGGAGAGTCAGGGATTCGAACCCCGGGTGGGCTTACACCCACAACGGTTTTCAAGACCGCCGCATTCAACCACTCTGCCAACTCTCCATTGCTTCTTGATAACTTCAAAAAGTGGTTACAACAATAACTATTTTTTTTCTAATTCTCCATTCAGCTAACCGATAAATTTGATTCATAATTCTTAATAAAGATCAATATATTTGTACTATCAAAATCATAACGAGCATTCACAATGAAAAAGATATTAATCATTTGTCTCTTAGTTTTAACCATAAATTCTTTATACGCCCAGCAGAAATCTAAAGTAGTTCCATCATGGGCTAAAAAAGCAATCTGGTATCAAATATTCCCTGAAAGATTTTCAAATGGCGATGTCTCCAACGATCCAAAACCAGAAGACATGCAAGGTGCATGGCCATATTTTATTCCGGAAGAATGGCAAGTTCATCCATGGACAAGTGATTGGTATAAATTGCAACCATGGGAAATTAAAACCGGAAAAGATTTTTATTGGAATGCTGGTGTTCGCAGATACGGCGGTGATATTCAAGGTATAATTAATAAACTCGATTACTTAAAAGAGTTAGGCATCAACGCAATTTTTCTAAATCCAATTTTTGAATCACCCTCATTGCATAAGTACGATGCTTCAATGTATCATCATATAGATAACAATTTCGGAACCAATCCCCAAGAAGATCGAGAACTCTGGACAAAAGAAAATCCAGGAGATCCTTCAACTTGGCGGTGGACAACTGCAGATAAACTTTTTTTAAAATTAATTAACGAATGCCATAAACGCGGAATGAAAATAATTATTGATGGAGTCTTCAATCATACCGGAACAACTTTTTGGGCATTTCAAGATATTGTTAAGAATCAGCAAAACTCGAAATACAAAGATTGGTACACAATTAAATCGTGGGATGATCCAAAAACAGCAGCAAATGAATTTGAATATGAAGGTTGGCTCGGCGTTAAAGATCTTCCCGAAATTCGTGAAGATGCAAACGGACTTGTAGCAGGTCCGCGCGAACATATCCATGAAATTGTAAAGAGATGGATGGACCCAAATGGAGATGGAAATTCCAATGATGGGATTGACGGCTGGCGTTTAGATGTTGCGGAAATGGTAAATCATAATTTTTGGAAAGAGTTTAGAACATGGGTAAAAGGAATAAATCCTAACGCATATATTGTTGGAGAAATATGGTGGGAAGATTGGTCGAAATATAAAATGATGAACGCTGCCCCGTGGCTTAAAGGCGATGAATTTGATGCTGTTATGAATTACCGTTTTGTACGCGCACTTAAAAATTTTGTGATAAACAAAAAAGATCAGATTGGACCTCAAGGTTTGATCGATTCATTAAACACTCTCTACAAGGGCTATCCGACTGAGAATAATTATGCAATGATGAATCTCTTAGATAGTCACGATGTTGAGCGCGTATCATCTATGATTGTTAATCCAGATCTTTTGTATGATCACGGTGGAAATCCTGCACAGACAAAAACATTCGATGTTCGCAAGCCGAATGCAAATGAACGACTAATTCAAAAACTTATTGTTGGAATGCAGTTCACAATGCCCGGTGCACCTCAGATCTATTATGGTGATGAAGCCGGTATGTGGGGTGGAGACGATCCCGATTGCCGCAAACCGATGGTTTGGAAAGAATTTAAATATGAAACCGAAACAACTCATCCGTTTGGATTACCCAGACCTGATGATGAAGTAATGTTTGATGAAAACATTTTTAAGTGGTATCAAAAACTGGCTTCAATACGTAAAGAGAACAAAGCTTTATCTCTTGGTGATATTAAGTTTTCTGTTTTAAATGAAGCGAAAAAAATTCTCGGTTATACACGCGAACTAGATGGTAAAAAACTTTTTGTAATTGTGAACAATAATCCATCGGAGAACATCATCTCAACTGAGAAATTCTTAAATGGTAAAAAAACATTTGTGGATCAGGTGACCGGAAAGAAACTTGAATGGATTAAAAACAATTCCGATATAAAACTTAACCCATTTCAGATACTAATTTTGAAATGATGAAAAGAACGCAGACTCTTATGCTAGTAATGATCTGCGTTCTATTCTAACAATATTGCATAGATAAATGGTGCGAGCGCCGAACCTTTAGTCAAGATTATCAACCCGCCTAAAATTATTAAGAAGAAAACAATTGGTATAAACCACCGTTTTTTCCTTCACGCAGAAAAGTCCAAAATTGTTCCTATATCTCCTCTTTTTCATTTTCTAATATATAGTTTAGGTTAATTGTCTTTTTTAAAACAAAAAAAGCTGCCCTTTTGAGGCAGCCTTTTTTAATTAATTATTATCTCACGTTACGCACAGACATTATTATTTGTCATTCTGACCCCGATTTATCGGGGGAAGAATCTAAAAACTTCTTTTTTGCTCGATTATTAGATTCTTC